>CAZRYA010000131.1:0-5368 GCA_964604235.1 uncultured Tissierellaceae bacterium
CCTGTTTCTCTAAAAAATGATTTTACCAAATTGACCAATATAATAATGACTCCCCATAGGGCTGCTCAAATAGAAGGAGAGTTTACATTTTTTGATGATGCAGTTGAAAATATTAACAATTTGCTTAAGGGGCAAAGCCCAAAAAACATAATAGATATTACTAGAGGATATTAGTATAAAATAATGCTATTTAACTAGAATAAAATATTGACAAACACTGTGTAAATGCTATAATAGATTGGTAAGATAGTAAAATATTATCTTGCGGGAATGGCGGAATTGGCAGACGCGCTAGACTTAGGCTCTAGTGTCTTCGGACGTGGGGGTTCAAGTCCTCTTTCCCGCACCATACTTGAGAGTTGGCTTAGGCCAACTTTTTTTATACCTAAAACTATGCACCTGTAGTTCAATTGGATAGAGCGTCTGGCTTCGAACCAGAAAGTTGGGGGTTCAAATCCCTCCAGGTGTACCAAACAAAAATAAACGGCTAATTATAGCCGTTTATTTTTGTTTGTAGCTACTTAAGCATCCTTATATAAGACATTCTAGTTTGGCTACTAGTTAGGACTTATTGAAGTTTAAATAGAATAAATAAATCATATATCTCATATAGGACTGATTAAATTTAATCCTAAAGATATGACTTGTAAGGATGAAGGAAATCAAGTGATAATTATAAATATATTCAATCCTAAAAAATTAAAGATAAAAGATTCCCAGTTTTGGCCAATAACAAATAACTTAAGAATTTGATTTTTATATGAAAATTTAAGCTGGTTTAAAAAAAGACTGATATTTACAAAAAATAAAGAAAAAAACATTGACAAATATATAACTCTATTATAATATAAAAATATTAAAAAAGTTAGCCCAAGCTAACCGAATGACAAATATTATATTAATAAGAAGGTGAGAAATGTGAATTTATCACAAGGAGAATTTGGAGAGAAGTATACTATACATAAAATAAATACCGATGATGAAGAGTTGGATGGATTTCTTTTTACCTTAGGCTGCTATTCTGGTGAAGAAATTACTTTGGTTTCAAAAATAAGTGGAAACTATGTAGTTGCAATTAAAGATGGTAGATATAATATTGATCAAGATTTAGCAAAAGCTATCATAATTGCAGAAGACTAGAAAATTAAATTACCTGAGGTAATTTTTTTTTGGCAGGATAGTTAGCCATAGCTAATTAAAAATAGAAAAGGAGTGGTAATATGAGAATAGCACTAACAGGAAACCCTAATAGTGGTAAAACAACCTTGTATAATGCTTTAACAGGACGAACAGAAAAAGTTGGAAACTGGGCAGGTGTTACTGTTGATAAGAAGGAAAGTCTTATTAAAAAAAGTTTTATAAGTGGAGGTGAGGAGTTAATTGCAGTAGATTTACCAGGAGCCTACTCTATGTCCCCATTTACATCAGAAGAAAGCATTACTAGCACTTATGTTAAAAATGAAAAGCCAGATGTAATAATAAATATAGTGGATGGGACTAATCTAAGCCGTAGTTTATTTTTTACAAGTCAATTACTAGAACTAGGAATACCACTTGTTGTAGCCTTAAATAAAAGTGATATTAACCAAAAGAAGGATACTAGAATAGATGTTGAATTATTATCAAAAGAGTTGGGTTGCCCAGTAATAGAAACTATATCTACGGCATCTTCCAATAATGGATTAAAAGAGCTAGTCCAGGCGGCTATTGAAGTTTATGGAAAAGGACAAAAATCACCTTATAAGGAAGCTAAGCCAGATCTACATAAGAAAAAAGAAGTTGAAGAGGCGGATAGAAATAGGTTTATTTTTGTAAATGATATTATCAGCAAAGTAGAAAAGAGAAAAGTTAAGACAAGTGATAAAAATTTCCAGGATAAAATTGATGGAGTTTTAGCCCATAAATGGTTAGGAATACCGTTTTTTGTCTTGGTGATGTGGGGAGTATTTTCCATATCCCAAACCTATTTAGGACCAGCAATTGCAGATTACCTAGTTGGGATAATTGAATCTTTTCAAGTTTGGGTAGGAATCCAAATAGAAGGGGCATCACCTTTCTTGCAAGCCTTACTGGTTGATGGGATTATAGGTGGAGTAGGTGCGGTAGTAGGTTTTTTACCCCTTGTAATGGTTATGTATTTTTTAATAGCCCTATTAGAAGATTGTGGGTATATGGCTAGAGTGGCTGTTGTTATGGACCCCTTCTTTAAAAAAGTAGGTCTTTCAGGCAAGTCGATTATTCCTATGGTAATTGGTACAGGCTGTGCAATACCAGGAGTTATGGCTTGTAGGACTATCCGTAATGAACGTGAGAGGAAAACTACTGCCATGTTGACTCCTTTTATGCCATGTGGAGCTAAATTACCAGTAATTGCTCTTTTTTCAGGAGTTTTCTTTGCAGGAGCTTCTTGGGTTGGGACTTTGATGTATTTTATAGGTATTGCTTTAATTTTCTTAGGGGCCCTTTTGGTACAGAAGATAACAGGTCATAAATTTAGGAAGTCATTTTTTATTTTTGAACTTCCAGAGTATAAGTTTCCAAGTATAAAAAGAGCATTTTTATCTATGATGTCAAGGGCTAAGGCTTTTATAATAAAAGCTGCAACTATTATCCTTATTTGTAATGCGGCTGTTCAGATTATGCAAACTTTTAACTGGAGTTTACAAGTTGTAGAAGAAGGAGCTGAAGCAACTTCTATTTTAGCAACAATTGCCAGTCCTTTTGCAATACTTTTAATACCTTTGGGATTTGGAATTTGGCAGTTGGCAGCAGCAGCAATTACAGGCTTTATAGCTAAGGAAAATGTTGTTGGAACCCTGGCAGTTGTTTATGGAATAACTAATTTTATAGATGTAGAAGAGTTTGCTCTTGTTGGAGGAGCTAGTGATGTGGCTTCAGTTATGGGATTAACTTCTGTAGCAGCCCTGTCATATTTAATATTTAACTTATTTACACCACCTTGTTTTGCAGCAATTGGAGCTATGAATGCGGAAATGCAGGACAGAAAATGGTTATTTGGTGGAATAGCCTTACAGTTTGGTACAGCTTATATTTTGTCTTTCTTGGTTTATCAAGTAGGAAGTCTGATAACAACTGGAGAATTAGGTCTAGGATTTATTCCAGGTTTAATTGTAGTGGTTACCCTAATAGCTATAACAGTTTATCTAGCTAAAAAAGGTGATAGTAAGGTTGAGGATTATGCTATTAACAACAAGGTTGCTATGAAATAATAGGGGTGAATATTATGGACTATATTGTTTTGGGAATAATTGGATTGATTATGGCTTTGGCAATAATCTATGTTGTAAAAGAAAAGAAAAAGGGAACTAAATGTATAGGTTGTTCATCGGCAAGTACTTGTGCTAGTAAAAAGGACGATGATAAAGGAAGTAGTTGTAATTGTAAGTAAATGAAAAGAGGAAAAATAGAACTTCAAATTTAAATTTGAAGTTCTATTTAATTTGTAGTAGGATATTAAGACTTAAACTATTTATAATAATTTTAGGAGGTATTTACATGGACTATGTTATTGAAAGTGAAAGGCTTTTCCTTAGGAAGATTAGAGAAGATGATTTTAAGTCTCTAAGAGAAATACTAAAGGATGGAGAAACTATGTATGCTTGGGAAGGTGGCTTCACTGATGAAGAGGTTAGAGTTTGGATAGGAAAAAACATAGAAAGATATAAAAAGGATGGTTATAGTTATTTTATAGGAATAGACAAGGCTACTGGAAATACTATAGGTCTAATGGGGCCCTTAATTGAGGAAATAGAAGGAGAAGACCATATAGGCATAGCTTATATAGTAGATAAGAAGTATTGGAATCTAGGCTATGGTTATGAAGGTGCAAAGGCATCTTTAAACTATGCCTTTGATGTATTAGGAGCTAAAGAAGTTATAGCAGAAATAAGGCCTAATAATACAGGTTCTTTAAAATTGGCTAAAAAATTAGGTATGAAAGAGGTAAGTCAATTTAATAAAAAATTTAAGGGAAGGGATATCTTACATTTAATTTATTCTATAGAAAAAAATCCATCTTAAGATGGATTTTTATTTTGTGGCTTCAAAAGTTATAATTTGGTCTTCACTTGTAGGATATTGGTTTTTTATATAGTCACTGTGGACCTTGATATTTTTAAAGCCTATACTTTTAAGCAGGAGGATAAATTCCTCTACCCCATACCAACGAATGGGAAAGTATTCTAGTTCAGACTGAATAAGCTTAGTATTTTCCCATAGGTCATACCTATTGTAGGATTCGTAGTATTGGTTAATATAGTCAATATTAAAGACATTACTTTCAAGGGTTATAGACTGATCATCATTAATATCAAAAGTTCTAAGGCTTTGATTCCCCTTGGAAATATTAGCTTCTATAAAGCAATCAATCATTAATATGCCCTTATCATTTAAGTTGTTATAGAAGTTTTCAAGAGCTTTAACAGAGTCATTTCTATGGTGTAATAATAGGAATGATCCAGTTGGAATTATTATTCCATCATATTTATAAGCGCTTGAAAAATTTATCATGTTCCCCTTATATATTTTTGCAGTTAAATTATGGTCTTTCAAATTGGACTTGCAAACTTCCAAAATATAGTCTGATAGGTCCAAACCCTCTACATCTACACCACTCTTTAAGAGTGGAATCAATCTATTATATACGGTTATTTTTGGAAAAAGACAGAAAGTCCCCTTAGCATGTTTTTAATTCATTATATATACGATTTGCTAGTTATTTTAATAGCCCTTAACTAAAAAATATTAGATTACTTACCTTTAATATAAACTAATAATCCTAATTAAATAGTTTAAAAGTAAAATAGAGGCCACTAGGTCTCTATTTTATTTTTCATAGATATATACTAAGCCCAGATTGGTAATAACATATAACTTTAATTTAGGGTTATTATAATCTTCTGCTATAAGGCTAAGGGTGTTTTTATGTTCTGGTGGAAGATACTTGTAAGTTTGATCTCCATCAGTGGTATAGGTAATAACACCAGAAAAACTTACTAGATTTATCCTGTCCTCACCATAGTATACAGCATACTCACCTGGGACTTCAGTTGGTTTAATATCACATGAAAGTCTCATTATATGATGGTTACCAGCACCTTCCACCTTATCTTCAATTATATATGCAACCCTATTAGCCCAGGCTTTTTCAAATTGGTCTAGTTTATATAGTCTAGATACCTTGCTATCATCTTTTCCATAAGAGTCATTAACGGCTACATATTCTATCCCATCTATTTTGGTGAAGCCTTTAACTACCATAATATGACCAGGAGTATCTCCAGGGGAATTTTCTATAAATGGAAGTTTATCATTTTCAGGATTATTAGTATACCTTACGCTGACTCCT
>CAZRYA010000132.1:0-5347 GCA_964604235.1 uncultured Tissierellaceae bacterium
CTTATATTGGATGAACCCACTGCTATTTTAACCCCCCAAGAGACGGAAGATTTATTTAAAGTAATAAAGAAATTAGTAGATGAACTAGGTAAGACTATAATTATCATAACTCATAAATTACAGGAAGTACTTTCAATTTCAGATAGGATAAGCGTTATGAGACAGGGTCGTATGATAGGTAGTATAGATACTAAAGATGCCAACGAGCACATTTTGGCAGAGATGATGGTAGGTAGAGAGGTATTATTTGATAAATTAGAAAAGGTCAGTTTAGAAAATGAAACGATTTTAAAAACTGTAAATATAGAAGCCCTAGACAATAGAGGACTTAAGGCTTTAAATGGGATAAATTTAGACTTAAGGTCAGGAGAAATCCTGGGAGTGGCAGGTATAGAGGGAAATGGCCAGTCAGAACTCTTAGAAGTAATAACAGGCTTAAGGCCAGCTACTGGTGGAGATGTTCTGATAAAGGGTGTTTCAGTGGTAAATAAAAAGCCAAATGAAATCAGGGAAATGGGTCTATCTCATGTTCCAGAGGATAGGCTGGTAACTGGTATGTCTAAGGAGGCAAGTATTTGGGAAAATATTCTGATGGGGTCTCAAAGAAGTGCTAGATATAGGAAGAGACTTGTCTTAGATAAGAAGAAAATTTTGGAAGACACAGATGGCCTTATTGAGCAATATGACATTAGGACACCTTCTGCCCAAGTTTTAGGTGGGAATTTATCAGGAGGAAATATGCAAAAGGTGGTAATAGCCCGTGAGTTTAGCTTTCCATCAGAAATATTGATAATATCCCAGCCAACCCGTGGGGTTGATATAGGGGCAATTGAATTTATTCATAAAGAAATAGTCAGAAAGCGAAATCAAGGGGCAGCTATTTTGTTGGTATCAGCTGAGCTAGATGAGCTATTTAGACTGGCAGATAGGATAGTGACTATTTATGAAGGTAAATTAACTGGAGAATTTAAACCAGAGGACATATCTAAGACGGAAATAGGCCTGTACATGACAGGTAAAGTTATGAGTCAGGAGGGAAGATAGTGTTTAAAATAAATAAGGAAAACAGAGAATACCTAGTATCTTTGGGCTTATCCATCTTTGCAGCCCTACTAGTAGGTGCAGTCATAATGATGATAAATGGAAGAAATCCCCTTGTAGGTTATACAGCCCTACTTCAGGGATCATTTGGCTCAAAACATAAGATAGCCAATACCTTTGCTAAAATAGTTCCCCTGGTTTTGACAGGGCTTGCAACTGCCATAGCCTTTAGGTCAGGTATATCTAATATAGGTGGTGAAGGCCAATTATACCTAGGAGCATTTGCAGGAGCCTATGTTGGCTTTACTTTTACATCCTTGCCAGGTCCTATTGGGATTATTTTGGCCATTTTAGTAGGAGCAGGGGTAGGAGGTTTATATGCTTATTTTCCTGCTGTTTTAAAGGTAAAGTATGAGGTTGATGAGGTAATTACTACAATAATGTTAAATACAGTGGCCACCCTCTTTACGACCTATTTGGTCAACAATAGGTTTAAACCAGTAGAGGGTATGATGGGTGGTACAGAACTAATAGGTGAACAATTTCAATTTACGAATTTAATTAGGTTGTCTACTTTAAATTCCAGCATATTTTATATGGGTATCATAGCTATTTTTATGTATATATTAATGGAGAAGACATCATCTGGCTATGAATACAAAATGGTGGGACAAAACCAGCATTTTGCCAGGTATGGTGGTATTGATGACAGTAAAAAAATGATTAAGGCAATGGTTATATCAGGTGCCTTATGTGGTATAGCAGGTGTATTCGAAGTATATGGAGTCCACTATAGGTTTCTACAAAGAATAAGCCCTGGCTATGCTTTTGATGGTATGCTAATAGCCCTTATAGTTAAGAACAATCCAATAGGTGTGGTCTTAATGGCAATTTTCTTTGGAGCCTTAAAGACAGGGTCTATATCTATGGAAAATGCTACAGGTATTCCATCAGAATTGGTCCTTGTAATCCAGTCCATAATAATTCTTTTTATAGCAGGAGAGGCTGGTTTTAAAAAGATTTACAAGAATTACAGATTAAATAAAGATGCTAGGATAAAGGCAGGTGAAAACAATGCTTAAGGAATTATTTAGCTTGAATTTACTACAACACACCATAAGAACTGCAACACCACTTATATTGGCTGCCCTAGGTGGACTTTTAACCCAACAGGCTGGAATCTTAAATATAGGTATGGATGGTATGATTTTACTTGGAGCATTTTTTGGAGTTGTGGGAAGTTACTTTTTTGGAAGTTCTCTGGCAGGGGTTGCCCTGGCAGGTCTTGTGGGAATTTTAATAGGTTTTCTATTTGCGCTTTTTGTAATAGATTTAGAAGCAGATGAATTTGTTATAGGGGTTGCACTTAATATATTTGCAGGTGGACTTACAGTATTTTTGCTTAGGAGTATTTTTGGAGTTAAGGGAGCATTTTCATCACCAGATATAGTTCCCCTACCTAGGCTAGATATAGGGTTTTTGAAGTTTAGCAAGGGACTTGACACCGTTTTTAACAACCATAGTGTATTTATCTACATCAGTTGGATTTTGGTAGCCCTTGTTTATATCTACCTATATAAGACAGCCAATGGCAAGTGGTTGAGGGCATCAGGTGAGTATCCAGAGGCTTTAGAAGTTGCTGGAATTAGCCCTAGAAAGATGAAGTACAAGGCATCTATCCTATGTGGAATTCTATGTGGATTTGCAGGAGCCCATCTTTCTTTAGGTTACCTAACTCTGTTTACTGAAAACATGAGTGCTAATAGGGGGTTTATAGCTCTAGCGGCTATAATATTTGGTCGTGCAAATCCAATTAAGACGGCCTTGGCTGCCCTATTATTTGGTTTCTTTGATGCTCTTGGAATAAGACTTCAATCATCAGGAATACCTTCACAATTTACTCAGATGATACCTTATTTAGTGACCATCTTTGCCCTATTAATTGTAACTTTAAAAAATAGGAAAAAGGGTGTTTCTAAATGATGAACTATGACTATATTGTTCTAGGAACTGGTATAGCCGGATATGAGATTACTAGACATTTAATGAGAGATGGAAGTAAAAATATCTTATTAATTGAAAAAGAACTATTGGGGGGAACGGCCTTGATTAATGGTGCTGTTCCAATGAAGGCCCTTTTAGATGGTATTAAATTTAATACTGAGGAAGGATATACTAGTAAGATGGCCAGAGTAAAGGCCAAAATAGAAAAGGATTTATCAGGAAAAAATGTAAAATTGATTTATGGGGAGGGTATTTTTAAGTCATCAAATGAAGTAGAGGTTAATGGTCAAATATATTCTGGGTCTGAGATTATAATTTGTACTGGCACAAGCCCTAGTAACATTTTAGGACTTGAAATTGATGGAGAAAGAATACTATCCCATAAAGATATTTTTAACTACCTAGATTACAAGGGTAGAATAATCATTTTAGGTGGTAATGTAGAAGGTATAGAGATGGCAAGTTACTTCTCTGAAATAGGTGGAGATGTAACTATAGTAGAGGCTGAATCTGAATTATTGGCAGGAAATGATAGGGACCTAGTTCAGCCTATAATAGATAGGTTAAAAGAAAATGGTGTATCTTTTCACATTGGAGATATAGTGGAAGCTGTTGACCAAAGACAAGATGGCCTTAGGGTTCGCTTGGCAAGTGGAAATAGCCTTATGGGAGACAAGGTAATTGTTACTTTTGCAAGAAAGCCCAACACCCCAAAAGGATTAGAAAATACAAAGGTTTTAACAAGTGATGGTTTTATTTTAGTTAATGAAAAATATAAGACTAAAGATGATAGTATATATGCTTTAGGTGATATAAATGGCAAGCATGGTATGGCCCATGTAGCAGCCAATCAGGCCTTGGAGCTTTATAATAGTTTTAAGTCCTTGGGACTAGATGAAAGGTTCTCCTATAATATCCTCTCTAGAGGGATATTTACTAAGCCAGAATTGGCTGGGGTAGGCCTACAGGAAGTAGATTTGCTAGGAAAAGAATATAAAGTCATAAAAAAACAATTTGCAGACAGCTTTAGGGGAATTAGTAAGTCCATAGATTTTGGATTTTTAAAATTGATATTAGATAGGAAAAATAAGATTTTAGGAATATGGATGCTAGGAGAAGACGTAATAGATAGTGTAGGCTACTTACCTATACTACTTAGGGAAGAAATGGATATAGATTTTATACTGTCTAACTTAGTCATACATCCATCTTTAGGTGAACTTTTAAGAGAAGCTTTACTTGAGGGAAGGGAGATGAGTATATGAAAGAACCACATATATTGTGTGCAAGTGGAGATGTGGCCAAGTATGTAATCCTTCCAGGTGACCCTGGAAGAGTCCTTAGGGTGGCAGAATTTTTAGATAAGCCTAGGGAAATTGCTTTCAACAGAGAGTATAGGACAATTACGGGAGAATATAAAGGTGTGCCTATTACAGTTACTTCAACGGGTATTGGAGGGCCATCGGCCAATATAGCCATAGAAGAGCTTGTCAATTGTGGTGGAGAATATTTTATTAGAATTGGATCCTCTGGTGGAGTAAATTCCAAGGTTCAATTAGGAGACCTTGTAGTGGCAACAGGTGCTGTCAGAGAGGATGGACTTACCAAAATGTATGTAGAAGGAGAATATCCAGCCATACCAGACTTTAGTCTAGTGACAAAAATAGTAGAAGTTATAGAAGAAAATAAGTTTGACTACCATATGGGTATAGTCAGAAGTCATGATTCTTTTTATATAGATAATGAGGAAGAAGTGATGGCCTATTGGAATAAGAAAAATGTAATTGGGTCAGATATGGAAACTTCTACCCTTTTTACCCTGGGAAGCCTTAAGGGCATAAGGGTTGCAAGTATACTGAATAATGTTGTTGAGTATAAAAAAGACCTAAAAGAGGGAATAAATTCCTATGTTGAAGATGATAGGAAAACTCAAGAGGGAGAAAGGCGAGAAATACTAGTAGCCCTTGAAAGTCTATATAGGATAGAAAAGAATAAATCGATTTAACATAAAAAAAGATATAAAAGCAATTGCTTTGATATCTTTTTTATGTTGATGAACTTTATGTTTTTAATATTGTAATATCTTTTAAAAAAGTAGTATACTAGTCTATGAATATTGAAAGGAGGTGACAATATGATAGATTTTAAAGGAGTGACAAAAGAATTTGGAAGTTTTAAGGCAGTGGACAATATTAGTTTATCAATAGAAGATGGATGTTTCATGGGTCTATTAGGACCTAATGGAGCAGGTAAGACAACTTTAATAAAAATGTTAATAACCTTATTAAAACCAACAAGGGGA
>CAZRYA010000133.1:0-5334 GCA_964604235.1 uncultured Tissierellaceae bacterium
ATCTTATTTCTTTCCCCTAATATATACCCAAAAAGAAAAAAGGATGCACAAAAGTACATCCTTTTTTCTTTAAGTATAAGGCCCTATTCTTATATTTAATTTAGTAGTATTTTAGCCAAAATCCCCCCGAATCTTCTCTATACCCTCGGCCAAAAACTTTATCTATCTACAATTATATTATAGGATATTCTTTGTCTAATAAATATCCCTTTTCTTACCTGGTAGTTCATATAATTTGTCCTACTTTAGTCTTATTGCAAATCACTTCCCTTATTAATATAAGAAATAACTTTATCTACAACTACATCCCTACAGCTTCCATCGTCGTATATACTACGGTCTTCATATGTAAAATCCTCTTTAAATTGAGTGGGGGTCTTTCTAAAGTATTTTTTAAAAACCTTATTCATCTGTTTTACGCTAATAAAACCTGCTTCATAAGAAATCTCCGTTATACTTTTATCAGTTGTCTTTAATAGTTCTGTAAAAATTTCCAACCTTTTTATATTCATATATTCAGTAAGGCTTATTCCCAACTGGTCTTTTATGAATCTCGATAAATAATTCTCACTTAAAGCTAAGCTTTCACTTATTTCTCCTAGGCTAATTGGCCCATAGATATGATAATTTATATAAGATAGGATATCTGCTAGCTTATCTAGGTCCTCAGTCATCGATTCAATTGTCTTAAATCTTATTTCATTTGGGTAATTTTTTATTATATAACCCATCATCTTTTGAATATAGCCAACAATTGTAAGCTCATAGCCCTCTTTTTTATTTAAAAGTTCTAAAACTATGTTTCCTAAAATATATTGAATATTGTCTACATGATTTTTCTTGTAGCCTACAGAAGTGTTTAATTTGAGTTCTATCTTATTTATATTTGGATAATATGATGTGAAATGCTCTGGATCTATGGTTATTACCATAGTTATATTGTCATAAGAAGTGTCAACTACCTTATAAATAGACCCCCTGTTTATAAGTATCATATGGTCTTCTTCTAATCTGTATAAGCCATCTTTTGTTCTAATGTCTACGTATCCTTTTAAGACTAAGACAAACTTATCTCTTAAATCCCAAGCTACATCTTGTTCCTTGTCTAAATTACTAATAACTATATCTATAGGATAACCTTCTATGGTCTCTATCAAAGTATTGATGATATTCATTAAAAAACACTCTCCCTAAGTATATTTATACCTTGGAAAGAGTGTTTCTAATCATTTACTTATGCGGGTAACATAGAAATAAAGAACATTATTATCGGAATCGTAACTAGGGATAAACCATGGGCTAGTATAATAAATTCCGATGCCTTTTCAGGAGACTTTTTATAATTCTCTGCAAGGACTATTACTATTGATGCTGGTGGCATTGCCTGCATTAATATATAGATATTCCTAAGCATGGTGTCCTCTATCTTTATTATAAAAGTAAAAACCACTAAAGTTATTAAGGGAACCAATATTAACTTTACAAAAAGTGCAAAAACATTATTTTTATCTATTAAAGCCTTTTTAAAGTCAATTGATGTAGACTTTTCCCCTAATATAAACATGGATATTGGAGTTGTCATACCTGCTATTAATAAAATAGTTCTCTCTATAGGGTCAGGGAACCTAACTCCTGTAGAAAACATTATTCCACCTACTACAATGGCAATTATTGAAGGGCTTTTAATTATCTTTTTAAGCTCTACTTCTTTCTTATCTTCTGAAACCATATAGACTCCTAAAGTCCAAAATAATAGCTGAAATGGCAGAGTATAGATAGACCCATATAAAAAACCTAATTCTCCATACATTTCACTAATAAGAGGAAGGGCCATGAATATAGTGTTGGCAAATACTATTCCAAATCCATACACATTCCTTGTCTCTTTTGGTAGCTTCTTTAAGATAGGAAACATAAACAACCATGTTCCCAAATGTATTAAAGTAGAGTATATTAATACATTTATAATGTTACCTGTCATACTTGGTTCAAACTCTATCATAAAGGCCTTTAGGACCATTGCCGGCATGGCCACATTGGTTAAAATAGCCCCTAGACCCTTTCCTGTTTCCTTGTTAATTACTCCTTTTCTACTGGCTATATTTCCTACTAACATCAATAAGCCTAGTATTATAATCTGGTTAATTATTACTGCCATTTAACCTCTCCTTATAGTTTTCTATTGCTGCTCTCAATGCTTTAACACCTAGAACTGAACAATGTATCTTACTCTCAGGAAGTCCATCCAGTGCTTGAATTAACTCCTTCTCTTTGATACTCATAGCTTCTTCTATAGTTTTACCCTTGGCCATTTCAGTAATCATACTGGCATTGGCTATGGAGGCAGTGCAACCAAAAACTAAAAATCCTATTTCATCTATAATATTATCTTTAACATTGATATAAATAGTTAGGGAATCCCCACATTTTAAGTCTCCATATGTGCCTTCTCCATCAGGGTCAATTATGGACCCAACATTTCTAGGACTCATAAAATGATCAATTACCGTCATTGAATATTCTCCGAACATAAATAATTCCTCCTAAATTAAATAGACCCATATAGAATAGGTCTATTCTTCTCCGCTATTTTCCCATAATTCTTCTGAAATATAGTCCATGCTTAGATTTCTATCTACATAGTAGATTTCAAGTTTACTATCTCCTTCTGATAAACTGATTTTTGCAGTCTCTTCTCCACCTAAGATAATCTCCACTTGATCATCTTCTAGTTTCTGAATTTTATAGTCATTTACCATTTCGACTTCAGACCTATAAAAACCATATTCAACTTTACCATCTAAAAATCTTAAACTTAAATAAGAGCCACTTTCATCAACTTCATCTTGGCCTACCCAAGTTGTGCTTTCAAGTCTTTGCTTAAAAGCAACTAGGTCTTTTTCAAGATTTAATTTTGCCTCTTCACTACTAGGATTTTCTTCAAGCCCAGCTATATTTTCTTGTCCAGGTTCTTCTACAACTTCTTCCTTCCTAGTACAAGCTGTAGATAAAATAATAAGGGACAACAGTATAAATATATACCTTTTCACACTATCACTCCTCAATAACATATTAACAAATTTAAACATATAAATCCATAAAAAAAGCTAGAAAGATATTATCTCTCTAACTTTTCCCTAACTGCATTTAAAAGGTCCGAAAGCTCCTTACTCTTATTCTTTGCCTCTGCTAAATAAGTATAGGCTTCCTCTCTTTGACCATTTTTTATTTGGTCTATTACCCTATCCCCAATCTTGTGGAAGTCGTGGTGGATCTGGCCAATTTGTGACCAAGTATCGTTTACCCCTTCCAAATCTATGTCTATATTGTTATAGTAGTGTCCAAAAGCACATTTATTTCCATCTGTTTGTATGGGTTCTAAGGTCATTGTATCTATCATTCTCTCTAGTCTTCCAATCCAGGCATAATGAGATTTCAAGGCATTATTTATAATTCCTATAATATCCTCATTAGTTATATCATTTTTAGTACCCCTAAGTCCAAATATCATATTCTTAGTTATACCAGAAAGATTTTTATCTAAATCTTGTATAACATGGGCGTAGTCCTTACTAATATTGGCATAATCATTTATTTCAATGGTCATCTCGCTCATCTTTTCAACTTCCTTAGCTGATTCTTCCATAATGGCATTGATTTCTCCAGTAGACCTTTGAATTCCATCCATAGATTCATTAATATCATTTATTTCCCTGATAGAATCATTTAACATTGAAACATTGTCTTCAATAGTTACTATTACTGCATCTATTTCCTTGTTCATTCTCTCAGTTGAATTTAAGGTACTGTCCATGCTTTCTATTCCCTCATTAGCTGTCTTCTGAATAGTTCCAACAAATAGGTTCATCCCATCTAAGTTTGTTTTAGTATCATCAGCAAGTTTCCTTATCTCATCGGCTACTACTGCAAAGCCCCTTCCATGTTCGCCAGCCCGAGCAGCTTCTATAGAAGCATTTAAGGCAAGTAGATTTGTCTGATCAGCAATTTTACTTACCCCACCTACTATTTCATAAATCTTTTCTGTCATATCTACTAGTTTTTCAATGTGGGTTTTCATTTGCTCTGCCTGGATCATTACTTCTTCTTTTAATACTACTACTTCCTTTAGCTCTCTCAATCCCTCGTTATTTCTATCCAATAGTTTTTCTGAATGGCTTGATAAATTTTTCAAAGTTTCAGCTGCATCTATTACCGTCTCATTTACTTCATTCATACTTGCATTGGTTTCCTGAACAATGGATAAATTAGACTCAGATACATTGGACATTTCCCTAGAAAAGTTCACTAGTATATCTGATATATGTCTCATATTCATGTCAAAATCACTAATAGAAGCTGTTACATCGAGTATAGCCTTAGCAGAATCTGCCATGGTTTTTTCATTGACCATTAACTTATCTACAGTACTCATTAACTCCTTGTGTATGGGGTATTCCAAAACAGGCCTTTCTACTTTTTTCCCATCAGCCAAATCTTCCAAATATCCTATAATACAATTTGCTTCATGACATGGTGGTTTCTTTTTTGAAAAAAACATATATTCCTCTCCTTTATACATCTATTGTCTTTATATATTATATATCATATAAATACGTTCACTCTATTACTTCTGGACTATTTTTATAGTAATCTTATAAATAAAATACTTCCTTCTCCTATATTATGGATATTTTTAAATCGACCTTTAAATTTCCCTTAGTTTAAATATATATTAAAAAGAGCTAAAAAACAAACTGTTTTTTAGCTCTTTCCTAACTTTTGCCTAACTTTTTAAAACTTATTATCTATCCAGTCTTTTAAGCTGGTATAGTTACCTAAATCTACCCCTATTCCCCTTAACATATCCATTAATTTCTGGTTTTGCTCTTCACTTAAAGGTATGCCTGTTTCTTTTATCTTTTCAGACTTCTTAAATTCAATTTCTCCTGGCATAAATATTTCTTCCGTCCCACTGGCCTTTGGTGAATTTTTCATATAGTCTACATAGGAATCTACATAGTTTAAGAAATCTTCCAGTGGATAGAAGCTAGAAGGGTCAATACCCATCATAAAATGACTTACCCCTTCTGGTACATCCTCGTTTAAAGCCTCCATAGTAGCCACATTTTGTCCATATTGTCCGTGGGAAAGAAGGGAAGTAAGACTATCTACAATTACAGCCAAGCCATATCCCTTATGGTCTGCTATAGGTTGTAAGGCTCCATTTAATCCTTGATGAGGGTCCCTTGTAGGTATTCCTTCAGAGTTTTTAACCCAATTATCTGGTATCTCCCTATTGGCTGCTGCTACTTGAATCTTTCCATAGGCAGCTAC
>CAZRYA010000134.1:0-5264 GCA_964604235.1 uncultured Tissierellaceae bacterium
ATACTCCTTCTCGTCCCAATTCAGCAAACCTATTTAAATCTATTACATCTCCATCAATTGGTGTATAATCAATTTTAAAATCCCCTGTATGAACGATAACTCCCACTGGAGTTTTAATTGCTAAAGCCGCACTATCTGGTATACTATGTCCAACCTTTATAAATTCTACTTCAAAAACTCCCAGTTTTATAGTCTCACCATGTTTTACCCTGTTTAATTTAACATTAGTAAGTTTATGTTCCTTAAATTTAGACTCTAACAATCCCAAAGTTAACTTAGTTCCATAAATCGGTAGATTAAGTTTCTTTAAAACATATGGTATTGCTCCTATATGATCCTCATGACCATGGGTTAAAACTATTCCCCTAATTTTATCTTTGTTTTTTATTAAATAAGTTATATCTGGTATAACAACGTCTATTCCCAACATTTCCTCATCAGGAAACGTTAATCCGCAGTCTACTAATATAATGTCATTCTTATATTCTATAACAGTTATATTCTTACCTACCTCTCCTAACCCCCCAAGGGGTATTATTTTTAAATTTTCAGCCTTTTTCACTGTATCAACTCTCTTTCTCATTTTCTTTATTTATTTTAATTTAAATATTTTCTTTTTTACAAAAAATAAAATCCCTTACGGGATTTATATTTATTGACATTTTTTACAATAACCATAAAATTTTACATTGTGATTCATTATTTTAAAACTTTCTTCTGTTTCAATTTCCTCTTCCAAAGTTTCTAATAAGTCTAGTTTCACCTCTGTAACCTCTCCGCATTTTAAGCATATTAAATGATGATGGTGGTGCTCAGCAGAACCTGAATTTATCTCATATCTACTAAATCCGTCATCGAAATTTAATTTATATACTATATTTAATTTTTCAAACAATTGTAAGGTTCTATACACGGTGGCTATACCTAGCTCTGGATAAGTTTCACTAACTATATTATGAATCTCATCACAACTTAAGTGGTCATCTACATTATCTACCATAGCTTTTAAAATAGCTCTTCTTTGAGTAGTTAACTTATAACCTTCATCTCGCAACTTTTCTTTTATACCCTCAATGTTTATTTCCATTTTATTCACCCGATTATAATATATATTAAGAATACTACTTTAAATGATTCTTGTCAACTATTGTAAGTTTTCTCCTTGCAACTCTTCATATATTTCTATAATTTCTTTAAGTTCTTCTTCATCTTCTATGCCAACTAGTATATTGTCACCATTTTCATCAACTTCTATTTTTAATAAATATACTTCATCTTCCCCATCTTCAACTGGAAGTAAGGCAGCATAATCATCTTCATCTACGCCAAAACTAGCTAAGAGTATAAACTCTTTTTCTTTTCCAAATTCATCTAACAATATTATTATTTCTTCTTCCATTATAATGTCCTCCCTATTCTATCTAAGTAAGTTTGTAAAATATAAGTTGCCGCTACCTTGTCTATTACTTCCTTCCTTTTTTCCCTTCTCATATCTCCCGAAATAAGTAGCTTTTCAGCTGCAACAGAAGTAAGTCTCTCATCTTCATATACAATAGTCACACCGTATTTATTTTTTAATTTCTCTGCAAATTTTATAGTTTTTTCACCCTGTGGTCCTAAAGTTCCATTCATATTCTTAGGTAAACCCACTACAACTATACTTACCCCATATTCATCAATTATATCTTTTAATTTTTGATAATCTTTTACTTTTGACTCTCTCTTTATTGTAGTAACTCCTTGAGCCGTCAACTGAAGTAAATCAGATACAGCCACTCCCACTGTCTTGTCTCCAACATCTAAACCTAATATTCTTTCCAATTTAATCACCTATATAACCTTTATACAAAATTCCGGGCATACTTTAGCACAATAACCACACAAAATACACTTATCATTTGGTTCAGCCCTGCCATTTACTATTTCAATTCCATTTTGTTTGCATCTTCTAACACAATTTCCACAAGCTATACAATAGTCAGCTACTATTAGTCTTCTTTTCTTATTAGAAATATTATTCTTTATATCCTGATCAATATAAGCTTTATTTAGGAGCTGTAGATTAGCATCAATTTCATCTGTTGATTGCATACCTATGGCAAAAGCATCTAATTGCTTAAGATTTTTAACAAAATTAAAAGCTTCTTCTGAATCCTTAATTAGATGGCCTCCACCTAAGGGCTTCATTCCATATACTCCAACACCTTGATCATGGACTTTTTGCAAAGCATCTAACATTTCTTCAATATTACCATCTTGAATACCTATACCCAGTTTATTTACTATTGGATGGATTATTTCTAATTCCTTATATTTCAAAGCAGCTTCTACTCCAGATATCCTATGGGTTGATAGTCCTATTGCCCTAATTTTACCTTCTTCTTTTGCCTTTAAGAAGTATTCTATAGCTGAAAAGTGTCCCTTAACTGTATGTTCACTTTCTTGTTCATGTAACAAGAATATATCTATATAGTCTGTATCTAATTCTTTTAAGGCCAATTCCAAGCTCTCTCTTGCTAGTTCTTCTGTATATGCATAAGTTTTACTTGTAATCACATACTTATCTCTTGGTATGTTTTTTAAAGCCCTTTTTATATAATTATAGTTTTCATAGATTTCTGCCGTATCTAAAAAATTTATCCCCTTATCGTAGGCATATTCTATTAAATACGCTCCTTCTTTTTCACTTAAATTTGCCTGAAAGGGGGTCATCGTCAATGATCCAAAACAAAGTTTTGAAACCTCTATACCCGACCTACCTAATATTACTTTTTCCAAAAAATCACTCCTAAATACTATCTAATAAGTTTATATAACTTAAAACATCTGTTTTAAACTTTATAAATCCATTAGATACAAATAGTAATTGACACTGATAGAATCAGCATCAATTACTAACATAAATCTATTTTAAATATTCATTTAATATCTCTTCTAATAATTCATCTCTTTCTATTTCGCAAATTAAAGATCTGGCATTTTTATAGCTTGTTATATAGGTTGGATCTCCTGATAAAATATATCCTATCATCTGGTTAATAGGATCATAGCCTTTTTCTTCTAAGGCTTCAAATACAGCCATTATTATTTCTCTTGGAGATTTTTCATTTTCTTTTGGTACCTGGAATTTCATAGTTTCATTTAAATTGTTTTCCATTAAAAACACCTCCATCTTAATTATACCATAGTTTACTTATTTATTTGACCTAATATAATATCTTTTGCAGAATCTAAAGCTAAATCAACCTTATCTAAGTCTTTACCTCCTGCTTGGGCCATATCTGGTCTACCACCACCAGATCCACCTGTAATGCTTGAGATTTCTTTTATAATTTTACCTGAATGAACTCCCTTTTCCACTAGGTCCTTAGTAGCACTTACCACAAAAGATATCTTATCATCATTTACTGAACCCAGAACTATTAGCCCTGAAGCTAATTTAGACTTCAGTTCATCTGACAAACTCCTAAGTCCATTCATATCTAAATTTTCTGCCCTATATACAATAGTTGGGATGTTTTCTATATCAAATTTACTATTAATAATGTCATCAGCAATTGAAGAGGCCATTTTAGACTTTAAAGAATTTATTTCCCTATCCTTAGCCTTAAGTTCTTCTTGAAGAGTTTTTACTTTTTCTTCTATATCCTCTTTTTTAGATTTTAAAGACTTAGCTATAGTATCCAAAGACTCTTCCATCTTATTTAAATAAGTCAATACCCCTTCTCCAGTAATGGCTTCAATTCTTCTTACTCCTGCAGCAGTGCTTGACTCAGATATAATTTTAAACATTCCTATATTACTAGTATTCTTAACATGAATACCTCCACATAATTCCTTAGAATATCCTCCAATGTCCAAAACTCTTACCTTATCGCCATACTTATCTTCAAATAAACCAACTACTCCCATTTCTTGAGCCTGTTTTAAATCCGTTTCAATGGTTTCTACATTTAAGCCCAATAGAATTTTACTATTAACAAGTCCTTCTATTTCTTTTAATTGTCCATCTGTAAGTCCTTCATAGTGGGTAAAGTCAAATCTCAACCTATCCCTATCTACTACCGAACCAGCCTGGTTTACATGTTCTCCTAAAACATCTTTTAAAGCCCTATGAAGCAAGTGGGTTGCTGTATGATTTTTACTGATTGAAGCCCTCCTATTGATATCTACAAGAGCTTTTACCTCATCTCCATTGGAGATGCTCCCCTCTTTAACCCTTATTAAATGTATTATATGTTTTTCTTTAGTATACCTAGTATCTAAAACTTCAACTACAAAACCTTGCCCACTTATAATACCATTATCTCCTACCTGGCCACCTGATTCTGCATAAAATGGTGTCCTATCCAATACTAACAAACCACTTTCACCCTCAGCTAAGGAGTTTAGCTTGTCTGATTTTGAAAACAAGCCTATAACCTTAGAATCCAAATCATAATCACTATATCCTAAAAATTCGGTATCCAAACCTTTAAAAATATCTTCATTACTTGTAGATGCCCATCCACTTTCGCCATCTTCTCTAGCACGTCTAGCTCTATTTCGCTGTTCTTCCATCTTCTCTTCAAAGGTCTCCATGTCTAATGACAAGCCCCTTTCCCCTAATATTTCCCTTGTTAAATCTATTGGAAATCCATAAGTATCATATAACTTAAAAGCATCTTCTCCTGATACTAGAGTATTACCCTTAGACTTCATATCTAAAATATAGGCTTCTAGTATATCTAAACCTTGGTTTATAGTTTCTTGGAATTTGTTTTCTTCCGCTCTTATTATTTTCTTTATTTGGTCTTGTCTGCTTATCAGCTCTCCATATTGATTTCCCCAAGATTTTATAACAACATCTACAATTTGGTCTAAGAATCCACCTTCTATTCCAAGTAATTTACCATGTCTTGCTCCTCGTCTTATAAGCCTTCTTAAGACATATCCCCTACCCTCATTACTTGGCACAACTCCATCTGAAACCAAGAAAGTCATAGCTCTAGCGTGGTCAGTTATTATCCTTATAGAAGTATCTGAGTCTGAATTTTCTCCATACTTAACTCCTGAAATCATCTCTACTTTTTCTCTAATTTCTCTAATAGCTTCTATATCAAATATGGATTTTACACCTTCCATAACTGCGGCTATTCTCTCAAGGCCCATTCCAGTATCAATATTAGGATTTGGAAGAGGATGGTAAATTCCTTTTTCATCCTTATCAAATTGAGTAAATACTAAGTTCCAAACTTCAATAAATCTATCACATTCACATCCAG
>CAZRYA010000135.1:0-4463 GCA_964604235.1 uncultured Tissierellaceae bacterium
TCCTAATCTCTTCTATATGTCTGGCAAACGTAGTAAGTTCATCATCTCCATAAATCTCAATAGGCCTATTTAATACTCCTTCTTTCATAAGTCGAACCTCCCCTTGTAAATAAAGTAAATACTTAGTTTTCCTTTTTACTAAAAATATTAAAGCCAGTCCAAATATAAAAAAACATATAATAAGATTTCTAATTAAAACTTTATTATATTTATTTTCCACGCTTTTCCTATATAGATTTTTCTTCAACTCCTCATTTTCTAAGTAAATAGAATTTGTCTTTACTATTCCTTTAATCCTTATATTTTATTCCCTTTGAATAGTTTCTTGATCTCCTGCCCTAATAGGGAAATCCATTTTCTGAAATTCTTCTATACTATACTCTATACTTAACTTGAGCTTAGACATATAATTCAAGCTCACAAAAATGAAAATAGCTAGTATTAATGAAATAAACATAATAAAACATAATCTCTTTAGGAGTTTACTCTTAATCAACTTTGTATCCCCTTCCCCAAACAGTTATTATATACTTTGGATCTCGAGGATCTATTTCAATCTTTTTTCTTAAATTTTTTATATGGGCAACTAGGGTGTTACTTGAGCTTTCTACAGACTTTTCATTCCATATGATTCTATAAATTTCTTCAGTGGAAAATATTTCATTTCTATTTACCGCCAAAAGAACTAATATTTTATACTCCATGTACCGTAAATTGACTTGTTTTCCACCTATTAAAACTTCTTTATTTCTCATGTCAATTTTTAAGTCTCTAATTTCTATTAGCTCATTTTTTAAATCCATATGTTCACCTTGGTAGCTAGAATACCTCCTTATTAAAGACTTGGCTCTAGTGATTAAATCCTTAGAAACAAATGGCTTGGTAATCTAATCATCCCCACCCATTAAAAAACCCTTTTCTTTATTTTCCATTTCTAGTTTTGCAGATAGAAATAGAATAGGAGCCATTGTAATCCTCCTAATTTTTTCACAAGTTTCAAAGCCTGACATATTTGGCATCATAATATCTAATATTATTAAAACAACCTGATTTTCTTCCAAATATTCCAAACCTTCCCTTCCACTATTTTTAGTTAATACTTCAAATCCCTCTGTAGATAATAACACTTCTAATACTTCACACATATCTTCATCATCATCTATAATTAAAATCTTACTATTCACAAATACCACCTTCCAAGTTCCTATCTGTTACAAATAGTATATTTTACATTCTTTGTTAAAACAAGTCAAAAGCCCTATATTTAGAGCTTTTGACTTATGAAATATTGTGAAATAGCTTCAAATAAAAAGATATATTCTCTATAACAAATAAGGGAGATAAACTTTTAAAAGTTCATCTCCTACTTTCACCTTTCTAACTTAAAATCAACTTATCTCAATTATTTCAACTACATTTACTAAAATTTTACTCTTAATTAACACACTCAGTAGACTCAAATAATCAATACTTGTGCAAACCCATTATATATATATCCCTTTTTAGTATTAGTTTTCATTATATTTAACATTTTAAAACAATAGATACAAAAAATGATGATGGAGTTAACCATCATCATTTTTTTATGTCCATTTTAAATTATATTCTTATTTTGCGCCTTCTAATGCATTAAGAACTGCTTCTTTGATAGCTGTTGAAGTTTCAGTTGCTCCTGAAACAGCTTCAACGTCAGCTGAGTTTTTCTCAACTATTGCTGCTGGTATTGACTCAATAGCTTCTCCAGCGATTTCTGGTGTTTCTGAGTTTTCTCCTACTGTTACAGCAGAGATTTTTCCTTCAGTTACATCAACAGTTACATTAACCGCTCCTCTTGAAGTCTCACTAACCCCATCATATGAACCGTCTTTTAGTGCTGCTTCTTTACTACCGCAACCAGCTGCTAAAGCCATAGTTCCTGCAATAGTTAATACTAATGCCATTCTTTTTTTCATGAATGTACAACCCCTTTTCTAATTTTTAATATATAGTATAAAAAACATTATACACTAAAGTAGAATAAATTTCTACCTTTTACCTTTGTTCTATTCTACTGGCAACAAATCTCGTACCTACCTGTTGGCCAATAACATTAACATACTCTCCACGTCGTAAACTACTTAAATTTATTTTCTTTAAATTCTTATCTGTAATCATAGTCTTATCATCAATATGAACAATCAAAATTTCATTTTTATTATTTTCATCTGATATATAATCTCTATCATTTAATAAAATTTCTAAAGTATTTCCTCTAGGATCTACAAAATCAATTTTTCCCAAATAAGATTTATCTAAGGTCATAGACTCTACAGATGCCACTACTATTTGTTCTGACTCAAGATTTAAGTCTATTAGGTAGCCTGGGTTTAATGGAAGGGCACCTTCTTTTCCATCTACTTTAATCACTGCATCTCTAGCCACTTCATAGGATTCAATTTTTTTAGTTTCAATGTTTCTTATTTCAACTACAGTATTTTGATTCACCCTGTTTATTATAGATTCTACATATCCAGTAACCCTTCTTCTGGATACTTCTGACTCTATTTCATCCAATACATAGGCCTTAAGCTTCTCATCATATTTACCTACTACATAGGCCTTATCCTTAGCCTTTAAGTCCTTAGCATTGGCCCTTCTCCTATCCTTATAAACATAAGTATCTTTGTCAACTAATAGGGTAAATGTTTGGTCCTTAACTTCTAAAGTTATAAAGTAGTTATCCTTATTATCTCTGTCTTCTTTGATTTCTTTTATAATACCATCAACTTTAAGGTCTACAGATGTTGCCTCAATTACATCTATCTTACCAGATAAGGTTTCAACCTTAACCATATCTCCCTTAGATAATTTGTCTAACTTAACCTCAGCTCCATTTAACTTAATTTTAGCATTAGTATTTACTTTTAACTCTCTAGAGTTAGTCCTACCACTGACATCATAACTTATTATAATACTTCCTGAACTGGCATTTACTTGTGAAATACTTCCTTCAATTTTTTCATCTAGACTCACTACATCTATATTTATAATCTCATTGGTATTTTTATTTATTGTCATATCTACTGATTGACCCTCATACAAGTCTTTCTCAAGTCCAGACCTACCATCAACTATTATATCAGTTTTATTGGAAAGGGAATAAGATCCTTCCTTACCACTTCTATCTTCTACAACAATAAAAGTCCTAATATCCTTAGTTATCCTCTTTATATCACCAGTTACCCTTTCTTCTACAACAGCATTACCTGTGTTTCCTGGTCCAACTGGATCTACAACTATATTATTTTTCTCCCTGTATTCGTGGGCTTGAACAATCATAGTTGCCATTATCTCCCTTCTAAGGGATTCTTTTGGTCTAAAGTAACCTTTTCCATCACCTTCAGCACTTAATATGCCTGATTTTAATAGTATATCTACATACTTCCTATCTGCTTCTTTAATATCTAAAGTATCCTTATATGGTAATACAACAATACCTAAGTCATTGGCTGCAGACTCTAGTCCCATAGCCTTAGCAATAAAAACAGCATTGTTTACCTTTTGAATCGGCTTATCTAGGTTACCTGCCTGAACAAAAGCCTTTAGGTCTGGTTCTGAAATTACTCCCTTGTATAGGCACATAGTAATTCCTTCCCTCTTCCATTGGTCAGTTATTTTAAGTTCATCCATTAAGGGATTATAGGCAGCATTGGCATTTACCCTTTCTTGTGCTGTTGGGTTCATAAATCTAGCTAGGGTTGACATGGTTTCAACAAAAGTTAAGCTCTTAGATGGATTGAATTTCCCATTTCCATCTCCTGTCATGTAGCCTATTTCCGAAACCTTATCTATAAAATCATAAGACCACTGTACCTTAGGCACATCTTTAAAACTAGCGGCCATACCTACTGTCGTTGACATAATAAGAGTTGCAGCAAGTACACTTGTAAACTTTCTCTTTATATTCATAAAAACGCCTCCTCTATTATATAATACCCTAATCATACTAAAAATATATTACAAAACCATTACTATTTTCCATATTCATATGATTTTTTTATGAATTCTTGAAATAGAGGGTGGGCCTTTGTAGGTCTTGACTTAAATTCAGCATGATACTGAACCCCTATAAAGAATGGGTGGTCTTCAAGCTCTATTATTTCAATAAACTTTTCATCTGGCGATATACCTGATATTATAAGTCCATTTGCCTCTAAAGTTTCCTTATACTCTTTATTGAATTCATATTTATTCCTATGTCTCTCATAGATTATCTCATCCTTGTATACATCATAGGCCTTTGTATTTTCTATTACCCTACATGGATAGGTTCCAAGCCTCATTGGGATTTCTAATATATCTAGCCCTTCATTTTCCGGCAACATATCTATTACTGGATACTTAGTATCCACATCAAATTCCCTACTATGGGCAGTGTCTAGCTTACATACATTCCTTGCAAACTCTACAACTGCCATTTGCAT
>CAZRYA010000135.1:4473-5238 GCA_964604235.1 uncultured Tissierellaceae bacterium
GTCCAATTCCTAAAAAAGGAATCTTATTTTCTCTAGCGTAGTTAATAGAAACTATCTTCCCATCAATTCCCCTATCACCAAATCCACCAGGAACTATAATACCACTGATGCCTTCCATCAATTGGCCTACATTATCACTGGTAACTTCTTCAGAATGTATCCACTCTATTTCTACATCTATATCATTCCATATAGCTCCATGTCTTAAAGCCTCAGCAACTGATAAATATGCGTCTTTAAGCTCTACATACTTACCCACTAGGCCTACCTTAACTGTTCCAGTAGGATTTTTAACCTTTTTAACTAGGTTCTCCCACTCTGATAAGTCTAATTCATCACATTTTAAGTCTAACTTATCTATTACAAGTTCTGCCAGACCTTCTTTTTCCAACATTAAAGGAATTTCATATATAGTAGATGCATCTAGGTTTTCTATTACTTCATTTGGCTGTAGGTCACAGAATAAAGCTATTTTATCTCTTAGTTCTTCTGCAAGGGCTACTTCCGTTCTACATATTAAAACATCTGGTTGGATTCCTAGACTTCTTAGTTCCTTAACACTATGTTGAGTTGGCTTGGTCTTAAGTTCTCCAGCCTTTGATAAATACGGTACTAGTGTCACATGGATATACATAACATTTTCTTTACCTATATCGTACTTTATCTGTCTAATTGCTTCTAGCATAGGTAGTGACTCAATATCCCCTACAGTTCCACCAATTTCAGTTATAACAACATCTACATCCTTGTCCTTAGAAACTCTTC
>CAZRYA010000136.1:0-1203 GCA_964604235.1 uncultured Tissierellaceae bacterium
CTATAGATTCTCTAGTCTTTTTCATATGTCCTGGATACCAGTTTATATTCATAATTTCACCACCTAACTAAAATTAAAATTGGGACTTAATAGTCCCAATTTATTAGTACATTCTTCTCTCTTTAACTTTTGCAGCCTTACCTTGTCTTTCTCTTAAGTAATAAAGTTTAGATCTTCTTACTTTACCTCTTCTAGTAACTTTTAAATCTGCAATTCTTGGAGAATGAACAGGGAAAGTTCTTTCAACTCCTATACCATAAGATAATCTTCTTACAGTGAAAGTTTTTCTTGAACCGCCACCTTGTATTTTAATAACTGTTCCTTCATAAACTTGGATTCTCTCACGAGTTCCTTCAACTACCTTGTAGTGAACTTGAACAGTATCTCCTACTCTGAATTCTGGTAAATCTGATCTTAATTGATCATCTTCTATCATTTTAATAATATCCATTGTTGTTTTCCTCCCTTCTATTGTATTCTTAGCCTACACAAGAATACTATTTAATACTTACTTTTTTTTATATCCAAAATAATTTTCTCATCTTCATGAGATAATTCTAATTTATCTAGTAAATCAGGTCTCTTGTCTAGAGTGGCCTTAATAGATTGAATCTTTCTCCATTGTTCTATTTTTTTATGATTTCCAGAAAGTAATACCTCAGGGACTTGACTACCATTAAATTCCCTAGGTCTTGTATATTGAGGATATTCCAATAAACCATTATAGTGTGATTCTTCCTTGTAGGAATCTTCAGTTGATAGCACATCTGGTAATAATCTTACTACAGACTCTATTAGAGCCATTGCAGGAATCTCTCCACCAGTTAAAACAAAATCTCCCATAGATATCTCTTCATCTACATAGTTTTCAATAATTCTATTGTCAATACCTTCATAATGTCCACATAATAAAATAAGTTCTTCTTCCTTTGATAAATCAATAGCCTTGTCTTGGTCATAGGTCTTTCCTTGAGGGGATAAAAATATTACCTTAGAATTAGGCTTTTTAACACTATTTATTGCGTCATAAATAGGTTGTGGCGTCATAAGCATCCCACTCCCACCACCAAAGGGATAATCGTCTACCTTTTTATGTTTATTCTTAGAAAACTCTCTAATATCTACTGAATTTATTTCAAATCTACCATTTTCCATGGCCTTTCCAATTATACTCCAAGTTGAGAAATAATCAATAATTTCCGG
>CAZRYA010000136.1:1213-3216 GCA_964604235.1 uncultured Tissierellaceae bacterium
TCAATAGGATCTATAATCATCTTCTTACTATCCACATCAATTTCTTTAACAAACTGTCTTACAGCAGGTATTAAGTGTTCTTTTCCTAAAGAATCCTCCAGTACATAAACATCATTAGCTGGTCCTTGAATAACATCAGTAATAGTACCAAGACTTAAACCAGAACTATTAAATGCTTCACATCCAATCAAATCAAATATAAAGTAATGGTCATCTGGTAACTCAACTAAATTTTCTTTATCTACATATAAGTATTCATCTTTGTACTTTAAAACTTCATTTATATTACCATACTCTTTAAATTGTAAAATTATAAGTCCTTTGTGGTCTCTGGATTTTTCAATATAAACCTTTTCTTTCTTGTCTCCTATAAAGGCATATTCCAAATCTTTGAACCTACTATTGTTGTCTGTTAAAGGATAAATTTTCACTTCTCCTTTAATTCCATGAGTATTAATAATTTTTCCTACTATAATATAGTCCATCTATCCACCTACTTACTTTCTGCTATTGAATAATTTCAACAACTACTCTTTTATTATCTTTGATAGCCGCTGCCTTAACAACTGTTCTTATAGCCTTAGCAATTCTTCCTTGCTTGCCTATAACTCGCCCCATATCTTCTGGTGCAACCTTCAGTTCTATAATTACAGATTGGCTACCTTCTACTTCATTAACTTGAACTTTATCTGGATTATCTACAAGAGATTTTGCTATAAATTCAACTAATTCTCCCACTATATCCACCTCCTAGATGTTACTCTTGGCTTCCATAAACTCCACTTGTTTTAAATAATCTATCAACAGTATCAGTTGGTTTTGCACCATTAGCAATCCATTTTACTGCTTTTTCATTATCTATTTTAATAGTTTTTGGCTCTGTTAGAGGGTTGTAAGTACCAATTTCCTCTATAAATCTACCATCTCTTGCGTTACGAGAATCAGCAACAACTATTCTGTAAAAAGGCGTTTTCTTAGCACCCATTCTTCTTAATCTTATTTTAACTGCCATTAATTTCACCTCCTTTAAATTTTTAAAAAATATTTATATTAGAAAAAAGGTAATCCAAATCTACCTTTCTTTTTAATACTCTTTTCCATCTCAGTAAATTTTTTCATCATTTTCTTTGTTTCTTTAAATTGTTTTAAAAGTTTGTTTACATCCTGAACGCTGGTCCCGCTTCCTGTAGCAATCCTTTTTCTCCTGCTACTATTTATGATTTCAGGATTTTCTCTTTCTTTCTTCGTCATGGATTTAATTATAGCTTCTATTTTCGCAATGTCTTTTTCCCCTACATCCATACCTTTTAGAGCCTTGCTATTTACTCCTGGTATCATACCCATAAGTTCATCTAAGGGGCCTAAATTTTTCATCTGCTCTAATTGTTCTAAGAAATCATCAAAAGAAAATTGCTGGTTTCTCATTTTTTGTTCCAATTCCATGGCCCTTTGAGTATCAATTCCTGCCTGAGCTTTTTCAATTAAGCTAAGAACATCTCCCATACCTAAAATCCTTGAGGCCATCCTATCTGGATGGAAGGGTTCTAGTTGGTCCAACTTCTCTCCAATACCTATAAACTTAATAGGAGTATCAGTTACCGCCCTAATAGATAAGGCAGCTCCACCTCTAGCATCTCCATCTAGTTTAGTAAGTACAACACCTGTAATTCCAAGTGCCTTATTAAAAGAATCTGCAACATTTACAGCATCTTGACCTGTCATTGCATCAAGAACTAAAAGTATTTCAGTAGGCTTTGTCGCCCCTTCTATTTCTTTTATTTCTGTCATAAGTTCTTCATCTATATGAAGTCTACCTGCTGTATCTATAATTACTACATCATTACCATTTTTCTTTGCATGTTCTAAACCAGCCTTAGCTATATCTACTGGACTTACCTTGTCACCCATAGAAAAAACTGGAACATCTACTCTTTCCCCAACAACTTGCAACTGCTTAATAGCAGCTGGCCTATAAACATCACAAGCTACTAAGAGTGGCCTTT
>CAZRYA010000136.1:3226-5202 GCA_964604235.1 uncultured Tissierellaceae bacterium
TGTTGGTGGTTTAGAAGAAAACTCTATTTTGCTTTCTGTATCACCCATTAACTTAGTAAGCTCTTCATTTACTATCTTAACAACCTGTTGTCCAGGAGTTAAGCTTTCCATTACTTCTGATCCTATAGAACGTTCTTTAACTGTTTTAATAAAGTCTTTTACAACTTTAAAATTAACATCCGCTTCTAGTAAAGCCAGTCTTACCTCTCGCATTGCAACATCAACGTCTTTTTCTGTAAGCTTACCTTTTCCCTTTAGCTTGCCTAAGGCATCTTGTATTTTATCTGATAAATTATCAAACATACTACTCCACCTCCTGACTCTTATTGATTATATCAATACACAATCTATCTATTTCTAAAAGTTCTTCTCTAATTTCATCTTCAATGTTTTTTTCTTGTATCAACTTTGACAATTTTAAAATTTCTTTAGTCTTGTCATTCATTACAAAGAATTTACTAACCAGCCCTAATTCTTCCTCAAAACTGTAAAGCTTTGCTTCAGCTCTTTTTAAAAGATCAAATACTCCCTGCCTAGTAACTTCTATTTCTTCCCCTATTTCTGATAGGGATAAATCCTCCATATAGTACAACTTAATGGCTAAATACTGTTTATCTGTTAGCAACTTTCCGTAAAAATCAAATAATATACCAACTTCAATCATCTTATCCAATTCATCACCCACTAAAAAGTACTGTCAAGTTATTTACTTGACAGTACTATATTAGTATAAATCTATTCTTTTGTCAACATCTTTTTTTAATTAAAAATTGCTTCAACAAAGTCTTCTGTTTCAAATGGCTGTAGGTCATATATGCCCTCACCAACCCCAACTAATTTAACAGGTAGGTTAAGCTCTGATTGAAGAGCTATGACAACTCCTCCCTTAGCTGTTCCGTCTAATTTAGTAAGGACAACTCCTGTTATATTCGCGACTTCTTTAAATACTTTGGCCTGGCTTATAGCATTTTGTCCTGTAGTCGCATCTAAAACTAGTAATACTTCTTTAGTTGCATTTGGATATTCCTTATCCACAACTCTAAATATCTTATTTAATTCATTCATAAGGTTAGACTTATTATGAAGTCTACCAGCTGTATCACAAATTAGAATATCTGTTCCCCTAGCCTTAGCAGCTTGAATTCCATCATAAATCACTGCTGCTGGATCAGACCCTTCTGTATGAGATATAACATCTACATGGGACCTATTTCCCCATTCTTCTAATTGTTCAATAGCTGCCGCCCTAAAAGTATCGCCTGCTGCCACTAGGACAGACTTACCTTCTTCCTTAAACCTATTGGACATCTTACCTATAGTAGTTGTTTTACCTACCCCATTTACACCTACAACTAATATAACTGCAGGAGAAGGTTCTACTACTAATTGGTTGCTCTCAACGGATTCTAACATGAGTTTTTTCATTTCATCCTTCAATAAATTCTTAACACCTTCTGGGTCCTTAGTCTTTTCCCTATAAATCCTATCTTTTAACCTATCTATTAACTCCATAGTTGTATTCATTCCAACATCAGCTGTTATTAAAACCTCTTCTAAGTCTTCAAATAATTCTTCATCTATTTTTTGATAAGATTTAAGTACATCATCTATTTTATTAGTAAAATCATCTCTAGTTTTAGTCAAACCTTCCTTTAGTTTATCAAAAAAACTCTTTTTCTTCGGTTCTTCTACTTGTTCCTCTAGGACCTCCTCTTCAAGAAGCTCTTCCTTTTCTTCAATGCTTTCCTTTAAATCCTCAACAAGTTCTACTTCTTGTGTTTCTTCAACTTCCTCAACTTCTTCTACTTTAGTTTCTAAGACCTTCTTAGCCTCTATTACTTCATCAAATATTTCTTGCTCTATCCTACTAGCTATTTCATCTAGCTCTATTTTTTTATCTTCATCTTCAAAAAGTTCTTTATCACTTTTAACAACTTCATCCTCTACTTCTTGTAGACTTTCTTCAAAAGCTTCTA
>CAZRYA010000137.1:0-5179 GCA_964604235.1 uncultured Tissierellaceae bacterium
ACCTAAGTCCTTGCTCCTGATTTCCTCCAAAGACCACTTGGGGAAGTTTTAAGTCCTTACTAATGTAAAGTCCTCCCACTCCCTTTGGCCCATAAATTTTGTGGCCACTAAAACTAAATAGATCAATATTCACATCCAAGGGTCCATTAAAAGTTTTTAAGAAGCCTTGGACTCCATCAACATGATAGATAGTCTCCTTATTATTGTCTTTTACCATCTTTCCAATTTTACTTACATCTATCATGCTACCTATTTCATTATTAACCAGCATGGTTGAAACCAGTATAGTATCCTCTCGCAACTTATTTTCTAGGTCTAATAAGTCTAAGTTACCATCCCTTCCCACTTTAACATAAGAAACTTCCATACCTAGGTCTTCATAATATTTAAATACATTTAATACAGATGGATGTTCTATCTCTGTTGTAATAATATGTCGACCTCTAGACTTCATCTTTTCAATAGAAGAAATTATTGCTATATTGTTACTTTCTGTTCCACCTGAAGTAAAGTATATCTCCTTAAAATTACAAGCCAATATAGAAGCTATTACTTCTCTTCCTCTTTTCATTTCCTTCTCTACTTCAAGTCCTAGCCTATGAAGAGAAGAAGGATTCCCAACATGAGAATCCATAGAACTAATAATATATTCTTTTACTTCCTTCCTCATTATTGTAGTAGAGCAATTATCTAAATAAATCAACTTCTACACCTCTTAAAATCCTAAATTTTCGTTTATAAATACAATATTCATATTGACCTTACCAGGGGCCTTATGAATTATAGTCTCAACACTACATATTCTCTCTGCTGAGTTACAGTCTGAACATTTGCCAGTTACAACACAAGGAGTCTTAACATTTAACCTCTGTGCATTTTTAGGGCCTGCTATTTCTCTAATCCTAGCTCTTCCCTCTTCTACATCTCTAACTAATTTGTTTTTACCAACTACTATATAAACATTTTCATAACCAAAGAACATAGCTGAAATTCGATTTCCAACCCCATCCATATTTACAAGCTTCCCATCTTCTGTAATAGCATTAGAACTTGTAAGATATGTAGTTCTTTTATTGTGATTTTTCTTTTCATCTTTCCAATGCCAAAATACATCTTGATTCCTAGACTTTAGGCTTTCATAAATTTCTAACTCTCTTAGACTTACTGAACCACCAAAATCTACATTTTCTTCTAACTTTATATTTTCTTCTAAAAATACCTTGGCTTCTTCCTTAGTTTCAAAATAATTAAACTTAATCCTATTGTTTTCAAAATTATTTTTTATTTTATCCATATTATCGCCTCCCTATGTTTATATTATATAAGATTTAGGGTATATATGAAAGGTTTTTAAATATTCTTTTAAAAACGCCTTGCAATTTTTCATTTTTTTTGCTATAATTTTAATTGCGGTTATCCCCCTGGTAATCGTAATTAAGATCTCTATTCCCAATACCCCTTTTGAACGGTTTTATATCAGAAACGGGTAAAAAAAGGCTCCGAACGGCGGAGCCTTTTTTTTGTAAATTTTTAATTATCATTTTTGGAGGTGCTTTATGTCTAATAAGTCTAATATTACTATTATTTTTACAGGTGGTACAATTTCTATGAAGGTGGATCCTGAAATAAAAGCAGCTATCCCCGCCTTATCATCTGATGAAATAATTTCAATGGTTACTAATATTAACAACTTGGCCAATATTGAGTCTATTAATTATTCTAATATTCCAAGTCCCCATATTACTCCTAGTATTATGTTTGACCTCGTTAAATTAGTAAAAGAGCAAATTAGCCGTGATGATATTCAAGGCCTTGTCCTTACTCATGGTACTGATACCCTTGAAGAGACAGCCTATATGATTGATTTATGTACTAATACAGACAAGCCCATAGTAATAGTTGGAGCCATGAGAAACAGCTCAGAACTTGGCTATGATGGATCTAGTAACTTAGCAGCAGCTATCTGTACAGCCACTTCAACTAATTCTTATAATAAAGGGGTTCTAGTGGTTATGAACAATGAAGTTAACTCAGCCAGTGAAGTTACCAAAACTAATACCCTATCTCTTGATACTTTTAAGTCTCCTGAGTTTGGTCCCTTAGGTATTGTTGACAATGACGAAGTTTTGTTCCATAGAAATATAGTTTCCAGACAATTTATAGATACAGATCTTATATGCGAAAAAGTTGGCCTTATAAAAACCGTACCTGGAACAGATTCTGACATCATTAACTTTTACATAGACTCTGGTTATAAGGGAATTGTCATTGAAGCACTTGGAAGAGGTAACCTACCTCCAGAAATGATTCCAGGGATTAAAAAAGCCATATCTATGAATATACCTATAGTTATGGTTTCTCGTTGTCCTACAGGGCGAGTACTGGGCTCTTACGGCTATGAGGGTGGTGGAAAACACCTTACTGACTTGGGAGTTATCTTAGGTGGTAACCTTCCTGGACAAAAGGCCCGTATTAAACTAATGTTGGCCCTGGGAAAAACTCAAGATATAAGTCTTATAAAGAATATAATTGAAACTAACATATAAAAAAGAAGCCAATAGAACTTAGTTCTATTGGCTTCTTTTAGTTTAATTTTTCTAGTTCAGATATAAAATAATTTATTTGATCTAACTTAAAGGCCATCTCTTCTTCCTTGATTATCCTATAATCTAGAGAGTATTTAATATAGTCCTTGAAATCTACTATCCCTTTAAAGGGTAGCTCTATCTCGGCCAATAACTTTCTCATCCTTATCCTTCTCTCTAAATTAGACTTGGTCTTTATAGACCTATTTATATAATCTATTAGGCCCTCTATGCTATTTTCTAAGTAATTGTCTTCAAAGTTATCTTCAAAATTTATATCAGTAAAGTCAATATCATTGTAGTAGCTTAATATTTTTTGTGTTTTTGTCAATTCTTCTTCCAATTGTTCGAATTCAAACTCTTCCATAAAGAAGGCCTCTTCTTGCAGTTTTTCAAATTTTTCTGCATTGGCTAATATATCTTTCTCAACTTTAGAAATCTCTTTCAGTAACTTAGACTTGTCCCCCATAGAAGAGCTAACTTCATAGTCTCCCATATCCAAGCTAATATCTATAGATAAGTAGCTTATGACCATGTTTAATCCTAGACCAATAGTCTTTATTAGATTATTTATATCATTTAATTCATCTGTTAATATTATTAAATCCTCAACTACTTCTGCCAATTCATCAAAACTTTTGTCTTCTAAGTCTATTTTCTTCATCTTTTCAATATTTACAAAAAAATGATCGAATTTTGTTCCATATCCATCCCTTATTGAACCATCAAATAATTTTTTATAATTTCCTATAAGGTAGTCAACTTCTTTATTGTTATAGTCTAATAAGTTTCTAGTTATAGTATCAGATAAAATATGATAATAATTATCCTTGGTTATCCTCAAGGGCAGAGCCCTTATAATTTCAGATATTATATAAATATATTGATTATAATTGTCCTTATTGGCATTTAATAATCCCTCTATCCTAAAAATAAGTTTATCTACTTCACGAGGATCTACCTTTACATTTGCATATTTCTCCCTAGCAAGTATCTTCATCCCATATTCATCAATTACTTCTCCTAAAACAGATAGTTCCACTATATAACTTTCCACAATACCCTTAACTAGCAAAAGTTCCTTCTTCATGTCTTTTACCTTTAATAAAGAATCTTTATCTCCTTTTTTTAACAGCAACAAGGCCCTATCCAAATATGCCATTAATTCCTTTCTTTCTTTTTCCCAATAATAATCCTCTTCATAATTTTTCATAACTTCTTTAGAAGATTCAAAGGAGTAAACTCCATTTAAATAACTTGATTTTTTTATATTAGTTAATTGTAGATTATTCAACTGTAATATGTTACCTACTAATTGATCTTTTTCATTTGACATATATATCCTCCTATATAAATACAATTTTATTGTATAATATTAGTATAATGATTATATCACAGAAAAAATAAGGGGTGAAGAAGTATATGGAAATAATAAGAAATATAATCCAGGAGAATTCTAACTTTCCCCTGGACTTTAAGGAGAATATGGCATTTTTCGATATAGAAACCACTGGCCTGAGCAGGAAATATAACAGTATCTACCTTTTAGGCTTCATGTATAAAGAAAAGGACCAATTTATACTTGAGCAAGTATTCATTGATGACTTAAATAAAGAAAAAGACCTTGTAAAATATGGTCTTACTAGGCTTAATTCTTTTGATTTTATCTATAACTACAATGGTGATTCTTTTGATATACCCTTTATTACAGAAAAGGCCAATAGGTTTAAAATAAAAAACCAAGTGACTTTTAAGTCATTTGACATATATAGGGAAATTTCAAAAAATAAGAACTTTCTAAATTTTGATAACTATAAACTAAAAACCATTGAACATAAGCTGGGAATAATTCGAGATGATCAATATAGTGGAAAAGATTGCATAGATTTCTTTATGGAATATAGCATTTCAAAAGATCCAATCCTCAAAAAACTAATCCTTCTCCATAATTATGATGACATTTTTTATATGCCTTATATATTGGAAACATTTAGCCTAATAGACCAAAATAGAACTCTAGCTTACTCTAACTTTTCCCTCATAATAAACCAGCTTAGCCATAAAAATAAATCTTTTTCTATAACTGGTAATATTACTGGAGACCTAGACTATGACATCAGATATGAAGAATTCAATTATAGCTTTTACATTACCTCCTCCGAAGGCTTTAAAATCGACTTACCTATCTATACTGGTAGCTTAGATGGTGAGAATACCTGTGTATTTGTAGATATGAATGATATAGGCCTAACTTACCTATCTGGTCAATATTCAAGCCTCATACCAGATAATTATTTTATCTTGAAAGTAGATAAACTCTTTTTATTAGATAATATAAAAGTATTAATAAAAGCCTTGCTAGACCATATCTTAAAATAAATCTATTTTAATGATAAGCATAAATTAACTAAGTTAAATTACACTTAGATTAATGTTTTCTAGTAACCTATGTCCTTTGGAAGGGGCAAGTGGCATATTTGATTTAAACAGACCTAGCCCCTATCCAGATAACTTTACTCCATGCTTATACATCCCTAGATGTAAATGTCAATATAAGAATGATCAAAAAGTGGAAAATAATTATGTACAAAAAG
>CAZRYA010000138.1:0-5155 GCA_964604235.1 uncultured Tissierellaceae bacterium
GGTATCTCGTTTTCCCTTGCCACTTCCTTTATATTTTGAGCTATTAAATCTTGCCCCTTCCCTAGTAGATAGGGTGCATCATACTTAGATGGGTCATATTTTATAGCCACTGCGAAGTGGGTCGGGTTGGTTATAATAACGTCTGCTGATTTTATGTCTTGCATCATCCTACTCATTGCCATCTGTCTTTGACGCTCTTTTATCTTACCTTTAATCATTGGATCTCCTTCTGCTTGTTTATATTCTTCCTTTAATTCCTGTTTTGTCATCATAAGGTTTTTCTCATGAGATCTCCATTGGAAAAAATAATCCATTATTGACAATGCCAATAGTATTCCTAATATATTGGTCATAGCTTTATAGACTAGGTTTGCAAAATTACTTAAAAAACTTATAGTTTCATATCCAGGATATGATATTATTCTATTCATCTGGTTATTAACATACTTATATGCCACAAATCCAACTAGGACTATCTTCAAAATAGACTTTAGTAATTCAAAAATAGCTTTTTTAGAAAACAACCTTTTAAAACCCTGTATAGGATCTAATCTATCTAGTTTCCACTTTAAAGGCTTAGTTGTAAACAAAAATCCAACTTGGGCATAGTTTACCACTAGGGCTCCTAAAAAACTTACCATAAGTATTGGCAGAGAAGTTATTCCTATTATTTTAACTATATTTAAAAAATTTCTCCTAATATTATCCTCATGTAAAAAGATATCTGTTTTATCTAGATTTGAAAATATTCCTTCAAATAATTTTTCAAACTCCAAAACTAAAAAACCACCTAAAAACTTTAAAGCTAAAAAACAGACAAATAGTATTACAACAGTATTTATTTCCTTACTTTGTACAATTTGCCCTTCTTCCCTTGCATCAGACCTTTTCTTAGGACTGGGTTTTTCAGTTTTATCTCCTTCTGAAAACAACTGTAAATTTAGTTTAAATAACATCTTCTTAACCTTGCCCCATTCTTAAAAATTTATATAAATCATTAACTATTATGTCAAAAATTTTTTCTGTAGCACCTACAAAACTACTCATTCCTATTATGATAACTAATAATCCTACCAGTAACTTAAGTGGCATACCTACAACAAAGACATTCATTTGAGGAATAGTCCTAGCCATAACACCCAGTATCAGGTCTGTTAGAAATATACAAGCTACAATGGGAGTACTTAACTTAAATCCTATTTCAAAAGCTTTTACAAGTCCACTTATTATTAGATTCAGCATATTTTCATCAAATACAAAACTTCCTATTGGAATAAATTCGTAACTATCAACCAATGCTGATATTATCATATGGTGACCATTTACACCTAACAATAATAAAAAGGCAATAGTATAATAGAAGTTTCCCATCAAAGGAACCTGGACCTTACTTTGTGGATCTATTACATTTACCATAGCAAAACCTATTTTCATATCTATTATTTGCCCCATAACATAAAAAGAAGTAAAAAATAAATAACCAATAAAACCTATTATTAACCCTACCATTAACTCTTGAATTATCAAAATTAAAAGAGAATTTCCCATAAGTTCTGGTATTGGCACTACAAGGGCTAATAAAAAAGACATACTAGTTACTAAGCCTACCTTTAATCCATTAGGTATATTTTGTGAACTAAAAAATGGAGATATTAAAAAAACTCCTGAAGTCCTTACAAATACATATAAAAAAATTTCATATTTTTGAAGAATCAATTCTAATAAACTATCCATTTACTTCTCCTAATGTATATACATATTTATATTTGTAAATAAGCCTTCTGCAAATTGAATCATCATCTTTACTATCCAAGGGCCAAATATAAGCAAGGACAAAAAAACAGCCACAATTTTAGGTACAAAAGCAAGTGTTGCCTCTTGTATTTGCGTTACAGCTTGTATTACAGATACAATAAGCCCAACTACTAAACTTATTATGAGCATTGGTGCTGATCCCATAAGAACTGTCCTCACGGCTTCTTGGGCTAATTTCATCATATCACCATTATCCATACTATCACTCCTAATTAATTAAAGCCCATAACTATAGACTTGATTATTAAATTCCATCCATCTACCAATATAAATAATAATATTTTAAATGGTAATGATATTATTACTGGTGGTAACATCATCATTCCCATTGCCATTAAAGTACTTGCTACTACCATATCTATTACTAAAAAAGGAATAAATATTATGAAGCCAATCTGAAATGCAGTTTTTAATTCAGATATAATAAAAGCTGGTACTAAAACATGTGTTGGTATTTCTTCTAATTTACTAACGCTATCTAAGTTTTTTATACTTAGAAATAAGCCCATATCCTTGTCTCTAGTTTGCTTGAACATAAATTCTCTTATGGGTTCCATTGCATTTGTAATTGCAACATCTTGACTTATTTCTTCTTTTACAAAGGGTTGAATTGCCTTTTCATTCATTTGGCTAAATACCGGTGCCATGATAAATAAAGTTAAAAACAAACTCAATCCTATTATTACATGATTTGGTGGAGTTTGTTGAAGACCCAAGGCATTTCTTATAAAAGAAAGTATTATTACTATTCTGGTAAAACTGGTCATCATTATTAAAATTGATGGTGCTAGTGTTAGCACTGTTAACAAGAATAAAAGTTGAATGGAAAACACATAATTTGTTGGGTTAGGATTATCTGTAAGGTTTACAGATTTTCCAAATAGCGAAACCGTTGGCTCCGCAAATACATTGCTGGTAAAAACAACCATTATTAACAATGTTGCTAATCCTATCTTAAAAAACTTCTTGTTATTTTCCATCTTTTTCAATCCTTTTTCCTCATTTCTTTAAATATATCTGCAATTTTAATATCTGTTTTGACAAAATCAGCCTCAGATACTTCTAATTCTTCTATTGGAAAAGAATTTAAAAGAGTAGCATTCCCAGCCGATATTACTACTAGATAGACCATCTTATTAGCTTCAAATAAAATACACCTATTGTTATTGCCTAAATTCAAACTGTCGATTACCCTCATAGATGCATTTGTTTTAATATTTTTTTTATAGAGACTTGCAATAATCTTTGTACCATAAAAAGTTAAAAACAAAGTCCCTAAGAGAACAATAATATAACCTACTAGCTTAAAGATGCTAAGTGATAAACTATTGCTCTCCACTCCTATGCCATATATTGAATTATTAAAAAGTAAAAAAAATACTATAGTAAATGCTCCAATATACATTGTTAACTTAACGCCTTCTTAACTGCCTCTACAACTCTATCAGCTTGGAAGGGTTTAACTATAAAATCCTTAGCTCCAGCCTGTATAGCTTCTATAACCATAGCTTTTCCATTTACTTTTTTAATTTCTCTTACTGCTTGAATTCCATCCATTTCTGGCATAGTTATATCCATTATTACAAGTTCAGGATCTAATTCCTTATATTTTTCTACAGCCTTAATACCATTTTCTGCTTCTCCTAAAACTTCAAATCCATTTTTTGTTAAAATATCTTTAATCATCATCCTCATAAACGATGCATCATCTACTACTAAAATTCCTTTTGACATTTAACTTCCTCCTAAACCTTATATTATTTGCTTTTGATTTTTATCAATTTCAGTTAATCTCACTCCAAAATTATCATCAATTACAACAACTTCTCCCTTGGCAATATACTTTCCGTTAGCATAGATGTTCAATGATTCACCTACTAGTTTTTCTAGTTCAATTACAGTTCCCATACCAAATTCAAGTATTTCACCAATTTTCTTGTGGGTTCTTCCCAACTCTACTGTTATTTCTACAGGTATATCTCCAACCAAATCAATTTCCCCTTCATATATATTATCACTTTCTGCAAAACTTTGGAATACTGGTTTACTAACAATTACAGGTTCATCCACAACTGCTTGTCTAGTTGGCTCCTGCCTATATTGTCTTTCTTCCTGTATCCTAGGCTCCACTTGTCTTTCTCTTACAGGTTCTTCGATTGCTTTTTCAACTATTGGTTCATCCACAAAAGTTTCTACTATAGGCTCTTCTACAAGTAAATTGCTCACATTTTCACTTTGTTTTTCATCTATATTAGTAGCTCCTAAAATTTGTGCTACCATTTCTTTTCCAAATTCAATTGGAACCAGTTGCATTATATTGCTGTCTATATAGTCACCTATTTCCATTCTGAAAGATATCTTTATAATTGGAGATTCTTCTTTTAATAGGTCTACTTTTTCTTTTCCTTCACTAAAAGTGATTTCTAAAGATTTAGGTGGCTCTATATCAATTTTTTTGTCTAACATCTCTGATAGAGATGTAGATGCTGAACCCATCATTTGGTTCATAGCCTCTCCCACTGCACTTAAATCAAGTTCAGTAAGTTCCCTATCTGTATCTACTGCGTCCTTACCCATCATTAAGTCTGTAATAACCTTTACATCATCTGTGTGAAGGATTAAAACATTTGACCCCTTAAGTCCTTCCCTATAACTAACATCAATAGCCACAAAAGGTATTGGATATTCATTTGATAACTCTTCTGAAGATGTTATTGTCACAGTAGGTGTGGTTATATTTACTTTTTGGTTTAGCAAAGTTGATAAGGTAGTAGCAGCAGTTCCCATACTTATATTACCTATTTCACCTAAAGTATCCTTCTCCATGTCTGTTAACAAATCGTCTAAGTCATGGAACTCCATATCTTCACTATGATCTTCTTCTATGTTTTCATTTAATAAAGCATTTATTTCTTCTTGAGATAACATATCATCATTTGTCATTATTGCTTTCACCTTCCTTTACAACTTCAACTATTTTTACTGCCATTTTTTTATCTTTTACACCTATTTCCCCTTTAAATTTTACATTACTTCCTACTTTTATGTCTAGATTTTTTTTGTGGTCTAACTTTATAATATCACCTTTTCTGAGATTTAAAATCTCCCTAACCGTTATAGTCGTACCACCTAATTCAGTTATAATAGGAACTACTGTTTTTAAAATCCTGTCTTTTATAAGTTCTTTCTCTTCCTCTGTATGTTTATTGCTAGAGGTAGAGAACCAAAACCTAGTGTTTAATTTATCCAAAATAGGTTCCAACAAAATATATGGTATACATATATTCATCATGCCTTCTAAATCCCCTATTTCTATTTTCATAGTAATAAGTGCAATAGT
>CAZRYA010000139.1:0-4709 GCA_964604235.1 uncultured Tissierellaceae bacterium
ATCAAATACCAATCCTCTAGGACCATTTACTTTGATACTTACTACATCATTGTCAGCTACACCAAACTCTTCTGCATCTGATGTGTGCATGTGAATATGTCTAGCAGCTACTATAACTCCTTCTTCCATTTCAACTTCGCCTTTTGGCCCTACAAGCTTAGCTCCTGGAGTCCCAGCTATATCTCCTGAATTTTTTATCATTGAAGGAACCCCTAAAGCAAAAGCATCTGATATAGATAATTCAAATTGACTTGAACTTCTAGCTGGTCCCAAAACTCTTACACCTTTAATAGTTCCCTTAGGTCCTACTACATCTACTTTTTCTTCACAAGCAAATTGTCCTGGTTGTGATAAATCTTTTAATTTTGTTAACTCATAGCCCTCTCCAAATAATCCATCTATGTCCTTTTGGCTTAGATGTAAATGACGGTTAGATAATGCTATTGGTAATTGTGTTTTCATTAAAAAATCCTCCTATTATTTTATTCAATATTATTATTATAAGACTTTATCTAAGAAAAATCAAAGAATCTTTCCATTAATTTAAGTTTTCAAAGAAATTTGGATAAGAAATATTAACACAAGCTTCATTTAAAATCCTAGACTGACCCTCTATGGCCCTGGCCAATATTCCAAAAGTCATTGCTAATCTATGGTCTCCGTAGGAATTAAATTGGGCTGGTTTATAATTTTTTTTATTTCCATTTATAATAAAGCCATCTTCTTTTTCTACTATATCTACATTGGCCTTTTTTAGTTCCACTACCAAATCTCTTATCCTATCTGTTTCTTTATACCTTAGTTCTTCAGCATTTTCAACCAGTGTTTGCCCTTGAGCAAAAGCCCCTGCTACAGCAAAAATAGGAATTTCATCTATCATACTAGCAATCTGGTCACCTCTAATAGATATCGCTTTCAGTTGGCTAGAAACAACTTCTATATCAGCTACCGGCTCACCATTTATCAATTTTTTATTGCTTATTTTAATATTAGCCCCCATCTTCACCAATGCTTCCACCAAGCCCATCCTAGTTGGATTAACCCCTATATCTCTCAATATTATTCTAGATCCTTCTATTATACTTGCACCAACTATAAAAAAGCTTGCAGAAGATATATCCCCTGGAACAAATATCCTATCTACAGATGGTTTATCCCTAAAATGCTTAAGCATAATTTCAGTATGGTCCCTGGTAGGACTAGGCTCTTTTATCTTAGACCTACTATTTGCATATAAGGATGCCAATAAAATACTAGACTTAACTTGGCCACTGGCCACTGGCATATCATAGCTAATGTCATTTAGTTTTCTTCCACCTCTTATCCTTAAAGGAGGCTTATTAGTTTCACTTTCTATCCTAGCCCCCATTAAACTAAGAGGTTCTATTACCCTTGCCATGGGCCTTTTTGTCAAAGAATCATCTCCAGTTAAAACTGAATCAAAATTTTGCCCCGCTAGCAAACCCGCCATTAATCTCATTGTAGTTCCTGAATTCCCACAATAAAGATCTCTTTTAGGTTCTTTAAGGCCTTTAAGTCCACATCCTTCTACTAGGAGACCATTCTCGCCTTCTATAAAATTTACTCCCATTTCTCTAAAGATTTCTATAGTCCTATTTATATCTTCTGACTTTAATATATTCTCTATTGTTATACTTTTATCAGAAATAGAAGCTAGGATAACTGCCCTATGAGAAATTGATTTATCACCAGGTATCCTTATCTCTCCAATAAAAGGACTTATGCCCTTAACATTCATTTTATCACCCCATAGCCCTATATATTTCATCTAAACTTATATCAAAAAATTCCTCTACATTTTCTATATTTATAGGTAATATAAAGGATACCCGACCTCCTATGTTTTTTTTATCCATTTTCATATAAGTGTATATCTTATCTATGTCTCCCCTAGTAAATTTTTCTATTTCAATAAATGACCCTATTATCTTATATATAACTTCATAGTAGTCTCTAGTAATATAGGACCTATTATAAGCTATTGTAGCTTCATAATAGAGGCCAAGTAAAATAGCTTCACCGTGTTTATATTTTTCATAATTATAGTAAGATTCTATACCATGGCCTATTGTGTGACCTGCATTTAGCTTTTTTCTCAATCCCTTTTCATTGATATCTAGGCTTACTATTTCTTCTTTTACTTCTATAGACTTATTTATAAATCTACCTATGATATTTAGATTATTTCTTCTTATTTCCTCCATATTAAAATTTATATCTTCCAAAATTTCATAATCACTTATAATTCCATACTTTACTATTTCACCAAAACCACTAATTATTTCTCTTTTTGGAAGGCTTTTTAAAAAATTAAAGTCTATTATAGTTTTCCTAGGTAAATGAAAGCTTCCTATAATATTCTTATAACCCCCATAGTCCACACCTGTTTTTCCGCCTATACTACTATCAATTTGCGATAAAAGACTTGTTGGAATCTGAATATAGTCAATTCCTCTTTTATAGATAGACGTGGCAAAGCCTGCCATGTCACCTAAAACACCTCCACCTATTATAAAAACCTTATTATCTCTCTCTAACTTATTTTCTATAAAAAAATCTATAATTTCAAGTAGTCTAGTTAAATTTTTTTCACTCTCATCTATTGGTAAAATTAATATTTCACCTCCTTTAAATAAAGCTTGAATCCTATTGGCGTGGTGTGTATAGATGTTTTTATCCACTACTAATAAGTCTCCCTTTACTTTGAGATTTTCTATCTCATAAAAAGCATCTAAACTATATTTAATATCCAAGTCTATCACCTACATATTTCCTATAAGATCTATAATTATTTAAAAATTCCTCCATAGAATCTCCCCCACACTTTTTAAGTATTTCTCTAGCCAGAGTATAGGCTACTACATTTTCTAAAATAAGAGAAGCTGATGAAACTGCAACATTATCAGATCTTTCGAATGTTGACAACTGACTTGTGAAGTCTCTTAAATCTACTGTCTCTAAACCTATTTTAGTAGTTGGTATAGGTTTCATAGAAGTCCTTATAACTATGTCCTCACCATTTGATATTCCAGCTTCTATTCCACCAGCATTATTAGTCCTTCTCTTAAGGCCATTTTCAAAATATATTTCATCTTGGTAGTGGCTTCCTAAAAAACTTGCAGATGCAGCTCCCCTACCAATTTCAAAAGACTTCATAGCCTGAAGGCTTAAAACAGCTTGAGCCAAAAGTCCATCTAATTTTTGCTCCCAAGTAGTATGACTTCCTATCCCTATTGGCATTCCCCTTACTATGATTTCTATTCTACCTCCTAAAGTATCTCCTCTCTTTTTTGCCTCCTCAATTTCCCCTAGGGCCTTCTCTTCAAAATTTCTATCAATTATCCTAAGATCCGACTTGTCTATGGCTTTTAATAGGTTTAAATCCAGATTAGAATAGTAGTCAACTGAAGAACTTATACTTCCTATTTGAATTACATGACCATATATAACTATACCAACTTCTCTTAATAACAGTTTACATATACTCCCTATGGCAACCCTCATGGCTGTTTCTCTTGCAGATGCCCTCTCAAGGACATTTCTTCCTCCTGGATGGTTGTATTTGATTCCACCTACTAAGTCTCCATGCCCTGGTCTAACCCTATAAATTTCATCAGTTTTTATGTTAGTAGCCTTGTTATCTATCAGCAATCCTATGGGATTACCAGTAGAGTAGCCATTATTTATACCAGATATTATCTTAACCCTATCTGACTCTATTTCCATCCTCTCAGATCTACCATAGCCCATCTGCCTCTTTTTTAATTGTCCATTTATAAATTCTTCATCAATTTTTAAATTCGATGGAACTCCTTCTAATATTCCCATCAAACTTTCTCCATGAGATTCTCCACTACTTATATATTTCATACCCAATATGTCCTCCTACAAAAAATACTTCTACCATTACAAACTAGAAGTATTTTTTTCTTTTATTTTATATATTATTTTCAATACTATTTGTAAAAATAAATTCAATAAAAAATATGTTCCTATTATATTAATTGCTATCCTGATAAAAAAACGCTCTGGTAACATTTGTATCAATAAATCACTTGCAGGATCTAATAACCAAAGATCATTATCAAATAATATAAGATGAAAATATGTAAAGTATTTTTCAAAATTAAAATAAATTAAGAGACCTAAAATAATTGGAAATATATAGTTTAAAGAAATAAAATTGCTAAAAGATTTTATGAATTTAATTCCATATTTCTTCCATAGACCTACTGCTAAAAACAAACCTACAATTAAACTTCCATATTTAAGATATTTAAGATATCTAAATAGAACCTGTACATCTTCCATATGAAGTATTTCCCTCTTATTAAAATCCTTTTCTAGTAATTCATTTCCTCCTTTAAGTTTTAGATAATCTATTAACCTTAAGCTCACTTCTTTTAGCTCTTCTATATCTTTTCCGGTTTCAGCTTCAATTTGATTTTCAATAAAGGATTTTTCAAAATACTTTATTGAAAAGCTATTAAGCTGAATACTTAGGCTTAGAAAAAAAACACCTACCAAAAAACTTAACAAAAAATTTTTCTTCATCTATCTATCTCCTCAATCTATTTATACTATAAATTATACCTTAATCACCTTTAAGTTACAAACTGGTAAATAAAAAAATGGTGACTAGTCACCATTTTTTCTCCCATGAAACTTTTAAATTTTAAATACAGCAA
>CAZRYA010000139.1:4719-5153 GCA_964604235.1 uncultured Tissierellaceae bacterium
TGGGCTAAGCTTGCTAACTCTTCACTTACTTTAGCTATTTCTTCCATAGATGCCGTCTGTTCTTCAATAGCTGCTGTAACTTCTTCCGAAGAAGCTGATGTTTCTTCTGCTATTGCTGAAAGTTCTTCTATTGTATTAGCCAAAATTATCGCAATATTATTTAAATCTCTTGATCCGTCCATTAATTTTTGCAATATCTCATCTGATTCAATAACCGAACTTTGAATTTCTAAATACTTGTTTTTACCACTTTCCACAGATTTATTTTGCTCAACAATTATTTCTCTTACTCTTTTTATATTGTCTACAGCCCCTATAGAATGACTTCTTAAATCTTTTACTATCTCTTCAATATGCTCTGTTGATTCACCAGACTCTGATGCTAGTTTTCTTATCTCCTCTGCTACTACTGAGAATCCTCTTCCAGCTTCTCC
>CAZRYA010000140.1:0-5128 GCA_964604235.1 uncultured Tissierellaceae bacterium
ATAGTCAGTAATGATAATTTCTTCCTTTGACTCTGTTTTATTTTCATAAATGGGTTTTAAAGCTCCATCTAAAATATCATCTAGCCTTGTTGATTTTTCTTCATTAGGGTTGAATTCTGGGTTGGCATGGGTAATAATATTTCTTCGATCTCCAACTAAAAAAGCATAGCTTCCTTCCGGTAATTCGGTCTGAGTGATGATAGAAACCAGATTTTCAATAAATAAATCCGTTGCTGCTACTCCACGTCCACCAGAAGTTTTACTAAATTTTTGAGACATGGTAACAACCATTTTTTTGTAATCCAAATCGATATATGGAACTGTTATATAGATATCATCCCTTGCCTCAGCACCAACATACCACTCTCTAGTATTTGGATTGTAGCTAGAGTCTGGTATCCATCCAGAACCAGCTATTAGTGTTCCACCAGGAAAAGCAGCATAGTATTCATTTCCATTATTGGATGCATTTCTACTTGCAAAGTATTGGTGGAGTGGATCTCTTTCATATACATCATTAAATATCATGCCTCCAACAACTTCATCAAATGCCTTAATCTGTGTTGCCATCCACTCATCTGCATTTTTGGCAACTAACTTCGCTGATAACTCTATCTTGTTGGTAATCTCATCTTCTAAAGATTTGATAGCCACAAAATAGTTAATAACAGCAAAGGTTAAAACACTTGCAATACACATTGATACAACAAAAATAATTAATTTCGTCCTGAGTTTCATAAAACTCCTCCTTCGTTAATATACATCATAATTATATAATAATACCAGCTTATATGCAATGAAACAATATAGGTCGAATGTTGGAATTATGTGAGACTTAATACTTATGGATAAAATATATTGGCAAGAAACTCGGTAAATTAGGCTTAAATTGATATATATGTTAGGAAAGTTTAATATTTTACCAAAACAGTGTATTCTATCACAATTTTAGTAGGATATTATGATATTATTATGAAAAAACAGGAGTTCCTTAAAAACAATAGGACTAAAGTTACAAAAAAAATAGAAGTGGGTATTAATGGAACAAAGGAAAGGAATAGAGGGATTTTATTATTTAGACATTTTAATTTTACTTCCTAGGAATAATAATATTAGACTTCAGACTAATATAAGAGGAGGTTTATTTTTATGGAAATTTTGGGGAAGAAAAGGACAAGTAGGCTAGCATTTTTGCTCTTGCTTATTATGTTGTTTAATTCCTTTGGAATTTTGGCAGAGGGGGGTAGCTAAGGGGGATGATAAGTTAAATTTGACTATAAGTTTTAGAGTTCAGGGGAATTCGGACTTAAGTGCAGATGCTTCATTTAGAATAAATTCTAATGGTGAAGTTGAGTCGGGAAATATTTTAAATCAAGATGTGGTAAAGTTTGATATAGGGGAGTCTTATTTTATTATAAGACCTAAAAAATCTGATGAAAGTGATGATGCCTATAGTAAATACATTGAAGATGAAAAGAAGTCTAATGAATCTAAAGAGTATTATATAGATGAGACAAGATTAAAGGCCATTTATTCAGGAGGGATTGTTAATTACACCAGTTATGAAAAAGGTAAATTGTCATTTAAGCTAGATACCAGCAATATAGACAAGAGTAAAGAAAATATAAATTTTGATATATCTGTATCTTTAAGCAATGGGACTTTGGTAAAAAATGATAAATTCACAGGAAAGGCCAAGGAAGATTATGTCAAGTTGGATAAAAACTTAGAATCAGCAGTAGGCTATTTCTATGCCAACAGTAGCAGTGTATATGATAGGGAATTAAATAATCTTAAGCTACCAAAATTTGAAATGGAAGGTAAAAATATATTAGAGTATTTAGATAAAAAAGATAATCCCCTATATGAATCTAAAAGTGACTATAACTTCAATTTAGTAGGCTATAAAATTGGTTCAGAACTTGTTGGAAAGATAGCAGAAGTAGAGTATGACTTGATAAGTTTAATAGGTATGGATAGGTTTGTATTTTTAAAAAGCTTTGAAAAATTTAATAATCTTGGTCAAGTTGATGGTAAGTCAATATCCTATCCAGACTCAGATAAGTATTTATTTAAGTATACTTATGATCAAGTTGAAGACAAGATGAAGCTTGAGATAGACAAGGGTAAAATAGAGAAAAGCCCTATGACTGATACAGAAAAGGCTTTATATGAAAAGTTTATAAATCAGAATAATATGAGCTTTTCTTATAAAGATGATTCAGGTGAAGTTAATGTAGAAGATCAACTGGCAATATTACATCAATTGAGGTATGAAAAAATAGGTTTTAATATTATATCTGAGATACTGAGGGGAGTTTATAATATAGAACTACTAGAAGCAAAAAATGATGACATAATGGGGAAATTAGAAAAAAGTAAAGAGGAAATAGATGCAGAGCTAGAGGTGATAAAAACTAAACTTAGTGACTTAGAGGTAAAAGTGAGCCTATATGAGGAAGATAAATCAGGAGATAGTTTAAACTTAAAAATGGGACTAAGGTCTTTTTCTATCTTAGATGAAAGTTTAGAAGACGAAGTGTTTAGAATACCACCAGTGAACTTTACGGAAAGAAGGGCTAGTTTAGAAGAGTATAGAGCTAACAGACTGTTGAAGGATTTGAAACTAGATGGAGGAACAAATTTAGAAGGATTGAAAGATGCAATTGTAGCTTTGTCAAAAGCCCTAGAAGAAGAAAAAGAGGCAAGTACAAATAAAATGGAAGCTATGTATATTACAAGTATACAAGTCCAAGTCCTTTACAGTTAAATGTAGCTGTAGATAATGCTGAAGTTAATTTTGTATATTCTGTCAAGTCAGAGGCAAGTGAGGCTGATTATAAGAATAATAAAAATATACCAGGCTATGATAAAGATTTAAAGAAAATCCAAGAGAAAACAGCTGATGAAAACGGGTCTAAAAATAATCAGTCTAAACAGTATGAAGATCAAGGGAAACTAAATATTAGACATATAGAACTACAATATTGTGATGTTTCCAATTGTAAAGATCATCAAACTTTAGATAAGAAATATAGCTTGAATGGGATAGAAAAGGGAAACCTACATTCACAGATGTTTATAGATAAAGATGAAAAGGTAAAGATTTCTTTAGAAGAGTATTTTAGGAAATATCCAAATGCAAGTTTTTATGGTCTACAAAATGGAGAAGAAGCATATGGAAGTGGAAAAATTTCCTTGCCTATACTGGAAAAAGTCAATGGAAAAGAAAATATAGATGTGGTTATAGGAAATGGAGAAGTAGTTACAATAAACTTATATTATATGACTAAAATGAGACATAGTAAATCGGAAGAATTAGAATATATAATAGAACACAACATCTATTCTAGGGATGGATTTGAAGGAGAATTTAAGAGTACAGGTAAGGGAGCTGGAATAAAGATACCATTTAAGACTGATTACAATGGTAAACTTCAAGCACCTTCAATAACCTTAAACAACTTTATATATAAATTTTTTGATAGGTATGGGAAATTTTTAAAAGTTAAAGAAGGTAATGAATTACCAGAGTTTGAAAAGCTGGTAATTAAGTCCAAGGATGGAGAGACAATTTTTAGCCACGATGGAAAACTTAAAACGAATGAGTTAGTTTATGATGAAGCAAGTAAATCATATAAAATAAACTTTATTGAAACAAAAGAAGATGATTGGCATGAGTTTATCTATGATATTCAAGAGGCTGAGCCAAAACAAAAAATTAAAGAAATGTATTATCTATTAAAGCCAGAGAAAGGTAATATTGATAGGAATATAAAATTTGAATACTATTTTAATGTCGATCCTGTCCCAGAGTTTCCAGATGTGGAATTACTCACAAAGTATACAATAAGACACTTGGATCAAGATGGAAATGCTATTTTTACAAATAAAGAAACGGCATTTGTTGGAGATAGTATAGAGGTGGAAGGAACTAGGTTAGAGTTAATGGATTATAAATATTATGATACTAAGCCGAATATAAAGAGTCTAAAGCTAGTAAAAGACGAATCCCAAAATATAATAACTCATTACTATTATAATAAGGATACTCATATACTAGTGAGATACCATGCTGAAGGTGGAAAATTTGGAAAGTTAGAAAATGCTTATCCAGGTTCAGATGAAAATACTAGAATAGTATTGGCTAAAAAAACTGACCTTGCAAAAGACCATAATCCAGGAGATATTAGTAAGCCAGGATTTGCCTTTGTAGATTGGACCAATGATAAGGAAGGATTAGAACCTATAGGTGATGAACTTGTAGCTGGCTTAGGCACGACAACTGAAAATGGAGTTGAATATGTAGACATATATGCTCAATGGAGAGAACTAGTAGATCCAATAGTGACCTTCCATGCAAATGGAGGAAGTTTTGGAGATAATACAAGTACTAAAACATTCACTGGTAAGGCTGGAAGGACTATAGGGTCATATGTACCAAGTGGACTTAGGAGAAGTGGATACAACTTTACTAAGTGGACTCAGGGGTTAAATGGCAATGAAATGGTAGAATCCTATGTGTTACAGGAAAAAGATGATATACACATATATGCCAATTGGAAACTTGATGATTATGTAGCTCCAGTAGATCCACCAATAAGTCCACCGGTAGAACCTCCTGTTAGTCCACCAGTTGGACCAGAAATAATACCAGGTGGAGAAGTAAAACCACCAGAAGACTTTGAACTTATAGAAATAATATTCCCAGATATACCATTGGGAAATAAATTAAACATGACAGACCACTTTGCCTATATATTTGGATATCCAAATGTTACAGTAAGGCCAGAGAACAATATAACCCGAGAAGAAGCAGCAGCAGTTTTCTACAGGTTATTGAGACCAAGCTACAAGGAATTAATCTACTCTAAAGATAAGACTTTTAAAGATGTAGGAGAGACTAGATGGTCATTTGAAGATATAGCAAGCTTAAACAAGGGTCAGATAGTATCAGGTTATATGGATAAAACATTTAGACCTAAAAATAACGTAACAAGGGCAGAAATAGCAGTAATGGCATCAAGATTTGAAAACTTAAAATATGATGGAGTAAACAGATTTAAAGATGTAGAAAATCACTGGGCAAAACACCATATAAACTCAGCAGCTATGAATGGATGGATAG
>CAZRYA010000141.1:0-5126 GCA_964604235.1 uncultured Tissierellaceae bacterium
ATAGGACTTGTCCGTGTTACAGTAGCGGGGGCTGTATTGGATTTTCACCAATTTCCCTAAATTCTTGACATATATCTTATATTTAGTTTTTTTAGTTCACTACAATACTATCTGATTGGGAAGATTTTGTCAATATCCACCAGCCTACTTGAAAAATAAAGGGCCAATTTATACGAATATAAATTGGCCCCTTGGTCATTTTTTCTTAGGGTAAATAAACTCATCCTTCCTCAGTGAAGTGTTGATTACCATTGAATATATAAATATAGTCCTTAGATTGTTGCCCATTGAATCTCTATATATAGGCCTAGCCTTACTATATACCAAGCTAAAAACTGAGAACATACAAATATTTATAAGTAATTCTATAAGAACTGTCCCCATATATTTCTTTAGACCAGCAAGCCTATTCCTCCTATATTCAATTAGGTTGTTTATAAGGGACAGGCCTAAAAAGCTTAAAAATAAAATCCTTATAATCATCCTATAAGTTAGAATTGAATACAGGCTAAGCCAGGTTAAAATAGTAAATAAAATTAAAATAAGACTAACTTTGGCCCTTTTTGTCTTTTTATCTTTGTCCATGGCCTTCTCCTCTTTTTCTACTCTCATTTTAACTTATATCAAATTCTGTCCCTATTATTTTACCATTCCCACCTATGAAAGCTATAGTTAAACCCAAATCTACATGACCTATCAAAAGTCCTCCTGGTGGAATTTCAACCAAGTCTCCTTGTAAATCAAGACTTAGACCTTCAGTTGAATATAAACTTATAATAGATTTTTCTGAAGGTTTATAGGTCTCTCCTATTTCAAAAATCTGCATTTTAGATTTCCTACCACTTCTAACTATATAATTATAGTCTATACAGTCTAAACTATTTTTGGACCTAGTCTTCCAAGACCCACTGAAATAGTCTATTTCATATGGCCTTAAGTCTCTAACATAAGATTTTTCATGGTCCAAGTACAAGTCTCCCCTTAAGGCTAATATATATCTTTCATAACCTGTAAAATCCGAAAAGTCTGATTGTTCACTTGTAAAGCTTGCTGAAGATAGCCTAAATAAAAAGTCTTTCTTTCTAAAATCACTGGTCTCTGGATATATATACAGTTGGCTGGTCTCTCCTCCAGACCAAGCTGTAGTTCTAAATTCTTCCTTAAAAATTATCCTATAGTCCATACTAATACCATATCCTTCCCTTAAATTTTTTCTTCTAAAAATTCCTATTCTTTACTAAAAATAATCTATATAAACTATATCTAGTACCTGAATTTTATATTTACAACAAACTTTACCTGTTTGGACACATCTTAATTTATTATGATATTACCCATACCAGAAACTAAAAGACCTATTAATAGCATAGCTCCTATGTATGTTTCAAGACTTAAGAATATAGACTATATATTTATAGCCCTAGTCTTAGTAAATTTATACTGGCTAGCAACTTGTTCTCCAAATATATTTCTACCCCCTCTAGGATATATAAGTATTTTTCTTATTCTCGCCTTATAAAACTTCTTATAGTATTACTTTATAATCTATTTTAATGTCCATAAATCTAGATTTATAAATCATTTACTCCTATTTCCCTTTAATATTTGCTTATCCTAGTAAGTTATTCATAGTTTATAATAATGAAATGGGTTTGTCCAAAATAAACTAGGACACCTAGTCCATTAGTATATATATACCATTATTTTTTCACCATTTATATCCAATCTTCCATTAAACTTAAAGCCTAATTTTTTATATAAATCTATTGCTATATCATTGCCATCATAAACGCTTAAATAAAGTTTCTCAGACCTATACTTCTTGTATAAGTCTCTAATTAACTTAGAAATCGCTGCTCTTCCATAACCTCTCGCTTGATATTTTCTATCTATTAAAAACCTATCTAGCCATAATTCTTCATGTATTTTACTTTCTATAAATAGTCCATACATAGCAAAACCTACTAGTATTTCATCATCATAAACCCCTACTGGATTCCATTCAGGTCTTTCCCTTGCTTCATCTAAACATTCTTCTACTGTTTCCACCATCCCCTCTTGTTCCTTTAAAATTTTTAATTCTATTATTTCTCTTTGATTGCCTGAGTCAACCGACTCAAAATGCAAATTCATAATTCCACTCCTAGTTTTATTTTTTAGTAGACCACTGGTCTTAAATATATTTTACCCTAAAAAGTCCATACAAAGAAAAAAACTAGGAAAATTTTCCTAGCCTTTTACATTAATTTAATTGTAAAGATTTTTTGGCATTCATAATAGCATCTACAACATAATCAGCTTTTATCACCTCTGCTCCAACAAGTAGGTCTTTTTCAGCCACCCCATTGTGGTCCATACAGGCAGAACAAACCTTCAACCTTCCTCCAGCCTGCAAAAATTCTTCTATCAAGTCTTCTACTGGTCTGAAAGGACTACCTATATCAATCTTAGCCCCATAGTCTTTTTCAGCCAGGTGGACCCCATCAGATAAGAGTATAAGTTCCACATCATAACCCTTCTTCACAGCGGTTAATCCCATAGTAAAAGCTATTGTAACATTGTTTGCATCCCTTTCATGGGCAGTTAATGTAATCAATAAATCTATATTATCCATATTGACCTCCTATAATTTCTTAAACTATATATACCCCTTGCTGGTATATATAAACAGGTCATCTAATTTAAATCTAAAATATCCAAATCACCTGACCCATTTATATGGATAAACTTGGGACTCACTTTTCCATAGGCAGTTTCTTTATTTATATTTACTCCATTTTCATAAATAGACCCACTTGAAAATATGGTTATAAAACTATTACCAAAAAGCTTCTCATAGCCATTCTCTTTTACTTGGTGGCCCCTTATAAAATAGTCAAAGTCAAACTTTTCCTTAAAAGCCTCAAAATGATAATCTTTAAATTTAAACCTTCCATTATTGACTTTCATATCCTCATCCATTATAGATGGATCACTCCAAAGAATATTGTTAACTATGGTTTTACCAATATGGTCTACAATCCTTTCATCTGTAAGGTCTGCAAGATTCTTTATATATGAATAATATCCTTCATCAGACTCCCTATGCCTTGGCAGACCTCCATGGACAACTAGGAATAGTCTATCATTTAATTTTAGGCTGGACATTATTGCCAAGCTATTAAAAAAGTTTATATAAGACTCTATTATGTCTTCTTTTAATAGCTTCTCCCTTGTTAAGTTATATAGGTAAACTATAAACCAATGACTATCTGGTGTAGAATCAGGCCTACCCACACACATTTTAACCTTACCATCTTCATAATAGCCTCCATCATGGTTACCCCTTTGGAGAATAATATTATTTGGAAATAAGTATTTTAATAGCAATATATATTGAAGTGTTTTTAAGTGGGCTCCTCCTCTATCAACATAATCACCTATGAAAATTAACCTAAACCTATCAACCTTTAGGACTCTTTCCCAAAAATTGGTTTTTTCTAATATTTTCATCAGGCTAATACTGTCCGAATGGATATCGCCAATAAGGTAATAATCACAACTTGAATCATTAAAAGCATAAATTCTATTTGCCCTTTTACCATCTTCTAAAGATTTACTTGCTTTTCTAAAACTAGTATTTTCTTTAAGTAAGTCTTTATTGATCCTGCTGTTTTCCTGCTGATGAATCGAACTAACTTTATCTAATAAGAATTTATTTATCCTATAAAACTCCTTCAAATCTCCTATATCTTCTTGATAGAGTGCAGCTGTATTATCCTCTGTTAAATCCATTAAGTTTTTCTTTAAGGTTTGACCATCTTTATAAAGACTATTTTCTATCTTGTATTTTATCAAGTCTAAGCTATCCAAAATAATACCCCCTTAATTTATGTATTTACTATAACATAAAAATTTGCTTATTAGAAAATATAACTTATTTCATATTCCAATTTTGAATTTATACTAACATTTTTACATAAAACTTTATAAGAGTCTACTAAATATTTTTTTTTAGTTTTAATTGCCAACTTATAATGGCTGTAGTAAAATCAATTTAAGGGAGGGTTTTTGATGGAAAAACGAATTTTAGGTAAAACAGGCTTTGAAGTTTCTGTTATTGGTCTTGGAGGAATTCCCATTCAAAGAGTTGATAAAGAAACTGCAATTAGCATTGTTAAAAAAGCCCATGAATGTGGAATAAACTTTATTGATACTGCTAGGGGCTACAATAGTAGTGAAAAACTTTTAGGTGAAGCACTGGAAGTTATTGGTCGGGAAAAATTTATTCTTGCAACAAAGTCTATGGCAAGGACCTATGATGGAATAATGGAAGAATTAGATCTTAGCCTAAAAAACTTAAAAACTGACTACATAGATTTATTTCAATTTCATAATGTTAGTAAACAGGCTGATGTTGATGTCTTGTTAGGTGAAAATGGTGGTTTAAAGGCAATCAAAGAAATGAAAGAAAAAGGAATAGTTAAGGAAATCGGAATTACAAGCCATAATATAGATTTTATGGACAAATTTGTAGACATGGATGAATTTTCAACTATTCAATTTCCCTATAATCCTGTAGAAAATCAAGCAGCTGAGGTTTTTAAAAAAGCCCATGATAAAAATATTGGGGTTATTGTTATGAAGCCCTTAGCGGGAGGGGCAATTCCAAAGGGAGAATTATGCTTAAGATATATTATGGAAAATGAAAATGTCACTATCGCAATTCCTGGTATGGACAGCCTGGAACAAGTTTTAGAAAATGCCTCTGTTGGAATGAATCCTAGAAAATTAACCCTTGAGGAAAGAGATGAATTAGAGGCTGAAATTAAAACTTTGGGAACTGAATTTTGCAGAAGATGTGGCTATTGTGCCCCATGTACTGTTGGAATTGACATTCCAAGTCAGTTTCTAATGGAGGGCTACTACACTAGGTATAATTTAAAGGATTGGGCTAAAACTAGATATGACGCCATGGAGAAAAATGCAAAAGACTGCATTAGGTGTGGTTTATGTGAAATTAGATGTCCCTATGACCTTCCAATTATTAAGATGTTAGATAAGGTTAAAAAGAATTTAGGATAAGAGAAAGGTAAGCGTACAATAATCTCATGGATTTAAAAGTGTCAAGAATCATGAGATAATAT
>CAZRYA010000142.1:0-5124 GCA_964604235.1 uncultured Tissierellaceae bacterium
TCTCCTATACAGTTATATATATAGGACATATTCCATAAGTCATAGGCTATTATCCAAAACCAAAGCATATCTGGCCACATTAAATCTCTAGACTTCTTTTTAGATACATATATGCCATAAAGACAGTTATTGTTATTATGTTTATAATTCCAGCTAAGCTATTTATTAAATTCCAAAGTCCACCTACAATCCAAGTATCATTTACAAGACTTTCTGCCAAACCATAACATTGAAAATCTCTATATACAGCTTCCAATATATTTAAAATGAAGATAAAAGGTGGAAACAACTTAGTAAATTTTTTATCTTCCATACCCTCCTTGTATCTTATAAGCATGAATCCTATTACACCTACCAGGGCAGAGTAGGTCTTTATCCAAGGAAACCAATAATTAACAGATGGATTATTTCCTGCTTTCTTAGGCCATACAAAAATTGTACATATAATGGTAAGACTATATAGCTAACTATGGCTGCTGCTTTATTCCTCCTGGTTACTTCATTTATAGCTATAAGTATAAACAGGACCAATAATCCCATTAAGACTACTTCTAAAGATAATTTTTGATAAAAAAACATAAGTTCCCCCTCAAATTTAAATTCCAATTGTGGTAATTATCATTATTCCAATTAAAAGTATATTTACCAGCATAATAATTAACTGTGTCTTATCTTTCTGGCTCCTCTTAAACAATTCACTAAAAGCCTCAATTTTCAATTTTCCTTCTAGATAGGACTTTTTGGCAATTTGTATTTTCCACCTATTGTTAGTGAATAAGCTCTAAACATCTCTAAATGCTATAGACTATTACCCAAACCAAATACCTGGGTCTTTAAATAGGATAGTAGCTAGTATTGGTGTTGCCAGTATGGCAACATGGTAAAGGGCTATTGATGATGAAAATTCATTGTTTACAAATATCCAGTTCTAAATGCTATATACTATTACCCATAATATAGTAGCAGTATTTGTAGCACCCCGGGCTGTATAGTAGGGATAGGACCAATTTCCTTTTAATAGGAGTATGGTAAGTGTCAATAAAATACCTGCAAAGGCATTGTAATATTTAGCCTTTTTATAGTCTGTTACAGTAGTCTCCATTATATTTATCCCTAGGAAGGCAAGATTTATCTTTACAAATAAGTCTCCTGACATAAGGCCAAATACTACAAATAGAATTAAAATTCTCATGACTACAAGTGTTGATAATTTTAATTTTTCAAAAAAACAGTATCTAATTTCAGAAGTATGAAAATAGGTATTATTATATTAATTGGTATATTGGCCCATACTGGTTGAGAACTGGTCAAACAAGTAACTCCAGTTAAGAAAAGTGTAAATATAATTATAAATAATATTTTATTATTATCCTTAGCTTTATCCAAAGCAATCTCCTCCTATAAGATTATCTCTATATCTTCAATTGGATATGCCTTACAGGAATGAATATAGCCAAATTTTTCATCTGCATGTCTTATTAATACTTCCTATGGCATAAAAACTCTTCCTGATTTTAACCTTACACGGAATAGACTAAATTCTCCACTTCTACAGCATACATTTACCCTCACTCCGGCTCTTTCAAGTGAAGTTAATAGGGTCTCTCCTGAGAGACCACTTATTATTTGGTCACCTATTTTTATCTTGTATTCTTCCCTACCTGTTAAATTCTCTGGCCAACCTGGAGCCTTAGTTATATCTTGGCTTTGTCCAAACATTTCCCTTATAATCATCCTATCTTCTATTCCCATATCCAAAAGTTCAGATTTTACAAATCTATTCATAACTTCTGGGCCACATATATAATAAGTTGCTTCTGCTGATCTGTCTATTAGGCTTGCTATTAAGGCCTTATCAATAAAACCTTTTAAACCTTGGTAGTTTTCATCTTCTGATAAGACTAGATGGTAGTTAAAGTTTTTGTGTCTTGCTGCCATTTCTTCCAGCTCTCTTTTAAATATAACTGACTCCAAGTCTCTACAACGATATATAAGGATAATGTCCCTATCTAAACCTGCCTTTAGTATTTCCCTAGTCATACTTATAAAGGGAGTTATTCCACTTCCCCATGCTATAAAGACAGAATTATTTTTATGAAAAACTGGATTGTATTTAAAACTGCCTGCTGGAGACTTGGTTTCAAATTCTTGACCCAGCTTTACCTCATCTAAAAAATAATCTGATACAAAACCTGTTTTTATTCTAGAAACTGTAATTTCATAGTAGGACATCTGCCTCCTAGATGAAGATATGCTATAGGGTCTACTTGTCCTAACTCCATCAATTTTTACAAATATATTTATATACTGCCCACTTTCAAAGACAGGTAAGTTTCCATTTTTTCTGGTCAGTCTAAAGGTCTTTGAATCTTTTGTATTATCTATTATTTCATTTACTACTAGGTCTAGCTTTTTAGGATGATAGTTATCCATAATCCTATCTCTAGCATATAGGTCTATTGTATAATCAAGTCCATGTTTAGTAAGTACCTCCCTATCTGTTAGTACTTCCTCTCCTCTGTCCATACCTTTATAATATCCTTTAGTAAATCTGACATTATAGGTTCCCCTCCTTAAGTATATTGTCCACTATATCACTGGCATACATATAGTTAGGCCCAAATCCACACGTATTTACCCAACCATTGGCTGAAGTTAAATTTTCTATAAAATCCTTCCTTGGAAAAAAGAATACTGATGACTCCATATCTTGTTTAAATCCGTATATACATCCTTTAGGATGTCTTAAATATCTCATATGGGTTAGGGGACTTCCTATTTCTAATTCTTCTATATGGTCTATTATACCTGGAAAATGTCCCTCTAACCTATCTATTATTATATTAGCAGCCTAGTACTTAGTTTCATAATAATCTTCTTTAGATAGACTTATCCAAGTATCTGCATACTTTAAAGTTCCTGCTGTTATAACAGAGGTTCCATCATTTTCTTCAAGGATCCAACTTCTCCTTGATTGCCCTCTGACTTCACCTGCTGGGATTTTACTATTTGAACTTCCTCATCAAACTTAAAAACTGTATCAAAGTAATTCTTAATATTCTCTTTTTCTTTAGTAAAAGTTTTTGATAGCTCCTCTACGGCCTTTTCCCTATTAGCTGGTATAGCTTGAGAAAAATTATTAGGCAGTTTCACATTGAAAAGAGTATCTATGGGAACCCAGTCAATCTTGTCCTCTATGCCATATTCTCTAAACAATTCCCTAAGTGGTCCTGGTTTATCCAAAGTTCCCATAGAACTCAATTGATGAAGGGCTACTTCAAATTCAAATCTTCCCTCCTAAAAGTAGTTCCACAACCTTCCTGGTATATTGTGTTTTTCTAACAATAAAACCTTCTTTCCCTTAAGGGCCATTTAGCCCCTGCTGAAAGACCTCCATTTCCTGCTCCAATAACGATCACATCATAATCCATTTTACAAACCTCCCTAATTAAATTATTTCAATTAATTTTCCGATTTGTTAAGATTGTTAATTTTAATATTAACTTTAGATTATCACATAATTATCACTTTTATAAGTAGCCTTATCTATCGTTGGTCCAGATAATATGAACTTTACTTATGTATTTTTAAACAAAAAATCCATAATGGTAGACCTAGGTCTACCATTATGGATTTAATTTCAATTTTATTTAATCTTCTTCTCTATATTTTGCAACTGCAACTACTTTATCATCTTTAGTATTCATAAGAGTAACTCCCTGTGTACTCCTACCCATCTCTGATATTTCAGCAGCCTTTATTCTTATAATAGTACCATTCATAGTTATCATCATAATTTCATCAGTTTCATCTACTACTTTTGCAGTTACTATATGGCCTGTCTTAGGTTTTATATTATAGGTTATAAGTCCCTTTCCACCTCTATTTTGTAAGGTGTATTCATCTAAATTTGTTCTCTTTCCAAAACCAAATTCAGATATAACCAAAAGTTTTTTATCTTCTTCTATAAGTTCCATAGCAACAACTTCATCTTGGTCTTTTAAACTTATAGCCCTAACTCCCATGGCAGCCCTGCCCATTTCTCTTACATCAGATGCCTTAAATCTTATAGACATACCGCGTTTAGTAACTACTATAACTTGGCCTTCTTCATCTGTCTTCTTAACTGAAATAAGCTCATCTTCATCTTTTAATCCAATTGCTATAATACCATTTTTTCTAATATTATCAAATTGAGATAGGTCAACTCTTTTTATAGTTCCCTCTTTTGTTAGCAGGACTAAGGAGTCATCCTTGTTGGATTTTTCTATTGGAATAATAGCACTTACTTTCTCATCTCCTGTTAAGTTTAGTAGGTTTATTATTGCCGTTCCACGAGCTTGTCTACTTGCCTCTGGGATTTCATAGGCCTTAAGTGAGAATACTTTACCCTTATTAGTAAAGAATAATATAGTATCATGGGTTGAAGTTATATATAAATTCTCTACAAAATCATCTTCACGAGTAGTAAGAGCTACAATTCCCCTACCTCCCCTTTTTTGAGTTTTATAGATATCTTCTGGCATTCTCTTTATATATCCAAAATGAGTTAAAGTTATTACTACATCTTCTTCTTCAATCATATCTTCCATAATTATTTCATCAGCAGATGGCATTATCCTAGTCCTTCTTGGATCATTATATTTATCTTTAATTTCTAGTATTTCTTCCCTTATTATATTATCTAATAAAGAATCATTTGATAATATCTCTTTTAATTCTCCTATTAGTTTTATAAGATTATCATATTCTTCTTCTATTTTCTCCCTCTCTAAGCCTGTAAGCCTTCTCAGTCTCATATCTAATATTGCCTGAGCCTGTTTTTCTGTAAGGGAGAAATTAGTCATAAGACCTTCCTTAGCTTCCTTGTCCCCACTAGAAGCTCTTATTAACTTTATTATTGCATCTATATTATCTAAGGCTATTTTTAAACCTTCTAAAATATGGGCCCTATCTTCCGCCTTATTTAAGTCAAATTCAGTCCTTCTAGTTATTATTTCTCTTTGATGGTTTATATAGTGGACTAGCATTTCCTTCAGATTTAATATCCTAGGTTCCTTGTCTACTAGGGCCAACATAATAACACCAAAGGTTATGTGGAATTGGGTCAACTTATATAGGTTG
>CAZRYA010000143.1:0-566 GCA_964604235.1 uncultured Tissierellaceae bacterium
TGGATATAGAAGGATCATTAGGGGAAATTGATAAGATTATAGGCCAGTTAAGATTATCTTATAATGATATGAGATACAAAATAGATGACCTAGTAGAGATAAATAAAGTTCAAGAAGAATCAAATAAGTATATGGAACATTTACTTTTTAATATAAGCAATAGGAGGGAGAGGTTAAAAGAAAATGTAAATATTATGGAAATATAGATATTGGCACATATATTGCAATATATTTAAAGTATAAGTTAGGAGGGCTAGTATGAAGAATATAATTTTTGATTTTGTTAAACTTGCAAATGGAGAGACTATGGCCTATAGGAAATTAGGTAGTGGTCCAAAAAATTTATTATTAATTCATGGTAATATGTCAAGTTCTAAACATTGGGATACTGTAATGGAGTCTATGCCAGAGGAGTTTACCACTTATGCTGTAGATTTAAGAGGTTTTGGAGAGTCTTCATATGAAAGTAATTTTAATTCTCTTAGAGAATTAGCAGATGATGTGAAATTATTTGTAGATGAAGTGGCTTTAGATAAATTTACTATTGCTGGTTGGTCTACAGGTGG
>CAZRYA010000143.1:576-5119 GCA_964604235.1 uncultured Tissierellaceae bacterium
AATGTATTTTGCAGTAGATTATGGTTACCATCTGGAAAAGATGATTTTAATCGAATCAGTTGGGATAGCAGGATATCCTATTTTTAAGAAAGATGAAAACTTCCAACCTGTATTAACTGAATTTTTAACTAGTAAGGAAGAAATAGAGGAAGACCCAGTACAAGTATTACCTATATTAAAGGCCTACGAAGATAAGAATAGGGATTTAATAAGAAGTATTTGGGACTCTACCATATATATTTTTAATAAACCTGAAGAGACTAGGTACGAAGCCTATATAGATGAAATTTTAAAGCAGAGAAACCTGGTAGATATTGATTATTCACTTGTTCACTTTAATATTTCTAATAGGACTAATGGGGTAGATGAAGGAAATGGGCTAGTGTCTGAAATTAATACACCGACTTTAATAATTCAAGGAGAAGATGATCTTGTGGTTCCAAAGGAAATGGGGATAGAAATAAGTAATTCTATTAAAGGATCCTACTTAGAATTACTTGAAAAAGGTGGTCATGCACCTATGACAGATGACTTAGATAGATTTATGGATATTATATTAAACTTTATAAACTAAAATAGGAGGATTAAGATGATAGCTAAAGATATTGATGTTGGAATTGTAGGTACAGGAATTTATATACCAAAAGAAAGGATGTCAGCTAAGGAGATATCAGAGGCCAGTGGTGGCATGTGGACAGAAGATGCTGTTATAGAAAAGCTGGGAATAATTGAGAAATCTATTCCAGGAGATGGAGATGGAACTCAAGAGATGGGTGTAAAGGCCGGACTAGATGCTCTAAAAAGGACAGGGGTCGATCCTAAAGAGATAGATTTAATACTGTGCATGGGTGAAGAGTGGAAGGAGTATCCTCTGACAACTTCTGGAATTTATATACAGGAACAAATTGGGGCAATTAATGCATGGGCTATAGACTTACAGCAGAGATGTTGTACCACAGTAGCGGCTATGAAAATAGCTAAAGACATGATGGTTGCAGATGAGGAAATTAAGACTGTAATGATAGTGGGAGGATATAGAAATGGAGACTTTGTAGACTATAGGGATAAAAATATGTCTATGATGTATAACCTATCAGCAGGAGGAGGAGCAATAATTTTAAAAAGAAATTATGGGAAAAACTTGCTTTTAGGTAGCCATATTATGACTGATGGTAGTCTTTCAAGAGATGCCGGTGTTGAGTTTGGAGGAACAGAAAAACCTATAGACTCTAGTAATCTAGAGGTGGCTTATAAATCACTTAGACTATTTGATGCCAAGCATATGAAAGATAGGTTAAATGAAGTATCAATGGACAATTGGTACCATTGTATAGATAGAGCTTTTGAGAAGTCCGGTGTGGATAAGTCAGACTTAGGGTATTTGGCAGTTCTTCATTTTAAGTATTCGCAACATAAGGCTATGGTAGAATCTTTAGGATTAAGAGAAGATCAATCAATTTATTTATCAAATTATGGGCATATAGGCCAGGTAGATCAAATTTTATCCTTACATTTGGCTTTAGAGGAAGGTAAGGTAAAAGATGGGACGGTTTTATCTATGATAGCAGCTGGAATAGGTTATGCTTGGGCAGCCAATGTAATCAGGTGGGGATAGGAGGTAATTATGGATATAAATAGTATTTATGCTAGTAAGTTAATAACGGTAGAAAATGCTTTAAAGCAAGTAAAATCTGGTGATAATATAGTATCTGCCCTATCTGCTGCAGAGCCTAGGGAGTTTTTATCCAGATTACATGAGATAGGGGAAGAAGTGAAAAATGTAAATGTTTCAACTTGTTTGCCAATGGGAGATTACGAATATTTTCAGAATCCAAATTATAGAGAAAGCTTTTTGATGGAGGGATGGTTTTATAGTCCAACTATAAGGAAGGCCCACAAGAATAAAACCGTTTCATTTATTCCAAATCATTTGCATTTATCAGCAAGTAAGAGAATATTTCATAGAAATCCAAATATATTTGTAGGTACAGGTTCTCTTATGGACAAACATGGTTATATTTCCTTATCTTTAAGTGCAACTTATGAGCTTGAAATGATAGAAAATGCAGATTTAATAATAATAGAGGTAAACCCAAATATGCCAAGGACTTTTGGCGATACAATAATTCATATAAGTGAAATAGACCATGTAATAGAGGTGGATTATCCAGTACCCAGTCTTCCTATAGTAGAACCTTCTGAAAAAGATAGAATAATTGGGAAATATATTGCAGATTTAGTAGATGATGGGTCTACAATTCAGTTGGGAATCGGCGGAATTCCAAATGCAGTAGCTGCAGAGTTAATGAATAAGAAAGATTTAGGTATCCATACAGAAATGCTAACAGATGGAATGGTGGACCTTTATAATGGTGGAGTTATAACTGGTAAAAATAAGGGCCTTATGCCAGGAAAGATGGTAGCAACTTTTGCCTTAGGGAGTCAGAAATTATATGATTTCATAGATGATAATCCGGCAGTAAATATAATGAAGGGATCTTGGGTAAATGACCCCTATATAATAGGACAAAATAAGAAGATGGTTTCAATAAATACGACTTTAGAAATAGATCTGACAGGTCAATGTTCATCTGAATCCATAGGACATACCCAGTTTAGTGGAACTGGAGGCCAGGCGGATACAGCCATAGGAGCACAGATTTCAGAAGGTGGAAAGTCTATAATAGCTCTTTATTCTACAGCGAATATAAGGATTGATGGAAGTGAAGAAAGGCAGAGAATTTCAAAAATAGTTACAGGATTGACTAGGGGAGCAGCGGTTTCACTATCTAGAAATGATGTAGATTATGTCGTGACTGAATATGGAGTTGCTTCTTTGAGAGGTACTTCTATAAGGGATAGGGTTGAATTGTTGATTGCTATAGCCCATCCAGACTTTAGGGATTCATTGAGAAGGGAAGCAGAAGAGCTGATGATTTGGTAATGGAGGGATAAAATGCCTAAGATTTTAATAAAGGGTAGAGATATGTACTATGAGACTTATGGAAGTGGAGAACCAATAGTAATATTAAATGGAATTATGATGAGTACAGGATCTTGGACTGGTTTTACAGATGTTTTATCTGAGGATAATCAATTGATCCTCTTAGATTTTTTTGACCAGGGTCAATCAGACAGATATTGTGAATCCTATAGCCAGGATCTCCATGTAGAAAGTTTAAAAGAATTACTTGATAAACTGAATATTAGTAAGGTTCACTTAGTTGGAATCTCATATGGGGGAGAAATAGCACAAAAATTTGCACTGGCTAATCCAGATTATTTGTATTCACTAAGTTTGGCCAATACAACCAGCCATACGACTAGTCTTTTAAAGGATATAGGAGAAAATTGGATATATGCCAGTAAAAATTATGATGGAGTAGAGTTTTTTAAAGCAACAATGCCCTATATATATTCAGCTAAGTTTTATGAAGAAAACATAGATTGGTTGAAAGAAAGAGAGTTGAGCTTTGCTAGTAGCCTTAATAGGGATTGGTACGACGGATTTGTAAGGCTGGTAAGAAGTGCAGAAAATTTAGATATAAGAGATGAAATAGAAAAAATTGAAATTCCTACTATGATAATAGGGGCAGAAGATGATATTACAACACCTATAAAATATCAAGAGGAAATATATAAGAGGATTAAGAAGTCTAAGTTTATAATAATAAAAGACTCAGGGCATGCATCTATGTATGAGAAACCTTACGAATTTATTTCATCTATTTTAGGATTTATAAAAGTAGCAAATCGTGAGATAAATATTTTGTAAGGAGGTAGAGATATGAGTATATTAATACAGATTATACTAAACAGTTTGGAGACTGGTGGAATATATGCTTTAGCAGCCTTAGGTATAATTCTAATATTTAGAACATCTAATACTACTAACTATGCCCAAGGAACTATAAGTATGTTTAATGCTTTTATAGCTACAAATTTACTATTAAAAACCGGTTTACCAGCTTATATTATTGCCTTGTTAGGGATGATTTCAGCCTTTGTAGTAGGAGTTTTAGTTGACAGGATTGTTATTTCTAAAGCTCAACATACTAATCCTGTTGCTAAACAAATTATTACACTTGGTTTAATAATGATATTTTTAGGCCTAGCTCCAATGATTTTTGGAACCGATCCAATGCAATTTCCTCGATTTGTATATGGGGATTATAATTTTATGGGAGCTACTATATCTTATAATGCCATTGTAAATATAATAGTTGGCATGGTAATAATGGCAGTTCTATTTACTCTACTTCAAAAGAGTAAATGGGGACTTTCTGTAAGGGCAACAGCTTCAAATGATGTAGTTGCAAGGATGATGGGTATTCCAACAAATTTAATAACGATGGGGTCTTGGGCCATAGCAGCAGCTTTAGGAACCTTGGCCGCTTTAATGATTGCTCCAACAAGCAGTGTAAACTTGTCTATGATGGATGGAGTACAAATAATTGCTTTACTAGCCTGTGTACTAGGAGGCTTTCAAACTTTTTATGGACCTGTAATTGCAGCTTATTTAATAGGGTTTTTGAGTAACTTT
>CAZRYA010000144.1:0-5098 GCA_964604235.1 uncultured Tissierellaceae bacterium
TTCTTGAATTTTACCAAAATAAGACCTATTAGAAGAAATCCTATAAGCCAAATTAAATATTTTTCCTTATTGCTTTTATTCCAAAACTTTAGTAAAAGTTTAATCAATAGGTTTATTATATTCACTAGTAGACCAAGTCCTATAAGGAGTAAGCCTGTAATAAGCAAAATAATAAGTCCTCCATCACAAGACTCTTCACCTACAAATAAGCCCGTTAAAACAAATAATAAGTAAATTGTTAGTCCTATGATTAAGGAACCAAATAAAATAAATCTTTTTATCTTTTTATTATTGTAATTTAAAAATAAGGATACTAGCATAATTACTCCTATAAATAGGCTAGTAGTAAACAAAATCTCTGTGATCGTAAACCTCCCTAATAACTTATTTTTACTCTTCTTCTAAAATTTTAAATACTATTTTCTTTAACTTACAATCTAAACTATCACTTATGGAATTTTTATTATTTATAAGCAATCTGCTAGGGCATACTCCATTACAATAGTCATCATATTTACACAAGCTACACTTTTTATCTACTTCCAACTTAAGTGGTTTAGGCGAAATATTTCCATCATTTACATTTCCCATAAAATAGTCTTCTAGGCCTACAAGAGAACCACAAGTGTATAGGTCTCCATTGGTTAATAGGACTGCTGATTTAGCTTCTACTGCATAACAATATGCCTTACTACAAAATTTATTTTTCATCAAATGCCTTCCATCTTCTATTGGCCTTAAGACAATTTTTTTATTGGCCACTTCTTTATAAAATCTAGTTTTATCATAGGCCTTTTTTATGTTTTTTTCAAGTTTTTCTTCACTAGCTGGCCTTATAAAGTCTTTATTTAAATTATAATTTCCTGTTTCTCTTAGTAGGTCCAAACCTATTCCATAAACATTTCCTAAATAAAAACTTAGGTCTACTAATTCTTCTAGATAATCTACTGTTTCATCCGTTATAACAGAATTTAAATTTACAATTATATTTTCCCTTCCTAAATTTTTTATACCTTCTAGGCTATCTATAGTTTTTCCCCGAGTTTCTTCATTTATTATTGGTGGCCCATCTAAACTTATTCCCACATTTATATTCATATCCTTTAATTCTCTTGCCAATTCCTGACTTATCAAACTTCCATTTGACTGGATATTTAGACTTGCCTTTATTCTATTCTCCTTGAGATAATTATGTATTTTTCTAATTAACTCAAAATTTAAAAGAGGTTCTCCCCCAGCAAATTGTATGCTCAGTTTATTTTTGTCCACATATTCCATTGCATTTTTGAAAGTTTCAAAACTTAAATAGTCCTTGTTCTTCCCAGCTTCTGCATAGCAGTATTTACATCTCAAATTACAATCATTTGTAGTCCACACTACAAGACTATTAAACATAACAACACCCCACTTAAAGTATAATGAACCCTATCTTAAGATAGGGTTCATTATACTTATTATACTACAAATTGTTTTTTCCGTTTTTAAAATAATCACTGGCTAAAATTCCATAATAATCTAGATCACAAAGCCCTTCACTGGTAAGTCCTCTCTATTAAACTTCCCTCTAAAACCATACCACACTTTTCCATTACAGATTTAGACCTGAAATTCCTACTATCACAAGAACCCTCTAACCTATTTATTCCAACTTCAGTAAATAAATAATTCATAACTTTAAAAAGGGCCTCTGTCATATAACCTTTATTCCACCAATTTTTACCTAGCCAATATCTAACCTGCATCTAAGAAGTCTTACTACTAGACTCTAACTATGGAAATGATCCCTATTAGGAGCTTTAAATCCTTTTCCACAATTACCACTGGTAAAAATCTTTATTTTTATAGTTCTTAACCCAAGCACATATTATTTCTCTGGTCATTAATTTTCACCTATGGGCCTTCCACTCCAAGTACTTAGTAGGTTTTTCATCTGAAGCGAAGTTCTCATATACCTGTTTATAATACTCTTTACAAAATCTTCTTATTAATAAGTTGTCCGTTTCCAAATCTTTAGTTCCTAAATCCACCATGAATAATCCCCCTTGGACCTAAATAAAAATTGTTAGTCCCTAAGACTATATACCCATAATATAATTATATATTATGGGTATAAGCTATATAAGGAGATGATTTCATTGGAAAATATTTTTATAATTGAATACTGTACTGCTTGAGGCTATTTAGAAAAGGCCGTTGGCTTAGCAAATGAAGTTTTATCTAAATACAAAAACCTTATTTATAAATTAGAGCTGGTTCCATCTACAGGAGGTGTATTTGAAATTACTCTTAATCAGGAAATTATTTTTTCAAAAAAAGATTTAAATAGGTATCCTAAAGATGGAGAGATCTTAAATAAATTAGAAGAAAAGCTATAGCCCTAGGGCTATAGCTTTTCTTCTAATTTAAATCCTTCTAGAATATTGATCTACACAATCTAAGCAAAGTTTTTTACCTTCTTGTAGCCTTATCTTATGTTCAGGTGCTCCTTCATTGCATTTTTCGCAAATTATAGTCTGAAAAATTCTTGCTCTTTCAGGTATGTCTATCTTTACTTGTTCAATCTTATATAGTTCCTCTCTTGGTCCTGTTAAAATATACTCCTGCCTCTCTTCTTTAGTCATATCTTTAGCTATTGGTTTTAAAACAAGCCTATAACTTTGATTATTAGTCCTATTGATGAAAGTAAATCCCATTTTACCAGTTGGTTTATATATCAAGTTTCCCTTGCCAAATGTACAACCTGTTATAAGCTGAACTGCATCTACTCCACAAGCATCATTCTCTGTAATACACAAGATTTCCTCATCTTTAGAAAAATATACATTTAACAAGTCCATGGCTATTTCTGATGCCCTAAAACCTATTGCAAGTCCTGGACACTGATGTCCATGAAATTCAACACATTTATTCCATAAGTTTTTATCCATTTTTAGGCCTCCTCATATTACATATCTATTATATTAACCCTACTTCCTAATGATTTTCGAAAGTGATTAATTTCTTCTTCTTGGTGGGTAACTATGACTACAGTCTTATCTAGAGTGTTTTTAATTACAAAATCCATTACAAGTTGTTTGGTCTCCTTATCCAGTCCTTTAAAAGGCTCATCTAAAAACATAAGGTCACTTTCATATATTATAGCTCTTAATATATCTACCCTTCTAGCCATACCCCCACTAAGTTGACTAACTCTCTTATAGAGTACATTATTTAGGTCCAAATTATCTAATAGATTTATTAAATCTAATTCTTCTATATCTGAATTTACCAACTTTAAGTTTAAGTAGACACTTAAATTTTTACATAAGCTTTGATTTTGAAATACCACTGATTTTTTTTTATTTTCTAAACCAGATATATGTCCCCCATCCTTCTCTTCTAGTCCTAATAAAATCCTAATTAGACTGGTCTTTCCAACTCCTGATTTTCCCCTTATAAAACTTATGGCTTTATCTTCTAAGGTCATATTTAAGCCTTGTAAAACTTTCTTACATCCATAACTCTTATCTAAATTCCTTATAATTATATTCATTATCTAATCTCCAATTTTCCAAATATATGCCCTATAAGTTTCATTAAAATTTTTTGGGATAAAACACTTATAATAACTATCGTAATTGTCCAGGCAAAAAGGTCTTTTGTATCTAAATATATTTTTGCCTTGTATAAGTTTTCTCCTATTGAATTTTTGGGTAAACCTATTACCTCAGCTGCTATACCAGACTTCCAACATAAACCTAAGCCAAGGCTAGCTGCAGACTTTATATATGGTCCCAATTCAGATATATAAATATACCTGATTTTTTTATAAAAACTAAGTTTATAAACCTTAGTCATATCTTTTATCTCACTTGGTATACTATTAATTCCATTTAATACATTTGTATATATAATTGGAAGTCCCATTAAAAAAGCTATAAATATAGAAAGATTTTTTGATGGTATCCAAATCAAAGCCAATATTATAAATGAAACTACTGGAACAGATTTAACCACATTTATAAAGGGGTTGATCAAAGAATAAAGTCCTATATTTATCGATGCTAAAATCCCTAATCCACTGGCAATAAATAATGCCATAAAAAATCCTAAATTTATTTTCAAGCTGGATAAAAATAAAGACCTCCAAAATTCTCCTTCAAAAACTAACTCCCTTAACCTACAAAAAGTACTATAGGGTGAGGCTAATAAAATATCATTACTAACCAAACTTGCCCCCAACTGCCAAAATATTAACCAAAATATAATTCCCAATATCCTATATTTAATGTCCCTCTCCAATATAGTAAAAATCTTCACTAGGCATCTTTCCTCCTACTGATTTAGGATTTGCCTTATATAAAATCTCTAAGTAACCTGACAACTTATCTTCCATATCCCTTCCTCCTATAAAAGTTATATTTGAATATGAGATTGCTTCTAAGGCTATTGACTCTGGAACTATATCTAGCTTAGCTATCAGTTTAGCAGCTTCTTCTGGATATTCATTAGTAAAATCTACTGACTTCTTATAGTCTTCTATAAATTTTTCTACTTCATTAGGATATTCTTCTATAAACTCTTTTCTTGCAACAATTACCCCTGTTAACAAGGAGCTTATATTATCAGTTTTTTCATTTACCCTATCCCATTGGTCATTTAAATCTAAGGCTATTCTCAAGTTTTCATCCTTAGCTAGAGCTACACTTACAAAGGGTTGAGGTAGTAGGCCTACTCCTCCTTCATTGGTTAAAATAGCTGTTAATACCTCTGTATGTTCAGACTTATATTCAATATTTAAGTCTTTTAAAGGATCTATTCCATTCCCTTCCAATATATAATTCAAGGCAAATTCTGGACTAGCTCCTTTTCCACTTGAGTAGACAGTACTACCCTTTAGATCATCTATAGACCTAATACTATCCCCATTCTCTACTATATATAAAACTCCCAATGTATTTATTCCAAGACTTACTACTTGTCCATCACTTTTGTTGTAAATTATAGAAGCTAAATTGGCAGGCAAAGCTGCTATATCTACTTGCCCTGTTAATAATTTAGGGCTTATTTCGTCAACTGAATTTACTATTTCAAACCCATAATTGTCTTTTTCTTTATT
>CAZRYA010000145.1:0-5095 GCA_964604235.1 uncultured Tissierellaceae bacterium
AAAGTTAGATTTGATTTTGCCCTAGTCATTCCTACATAAAATAATCTTCTTTCTTCCTCTAAGCTTATTAAGTTTCCGTAAAGACTGTCTTCGATAGCTTGATTAGAAGGAAATTCACCATCGATTAGGTCAATTAAGAATACATTGTCAAATTCCAAGCCCTTAGAAGAATGGATTGTAGACAGGACCAAATCTGCATTTTTAGAATGGGAATTTTTAGATATATGGTTTAACTTGTTTAATTTTCCTATAAAATCTTCAAGATCACTAGTTGTTAAACTTATATACTTTAAGTTATACAAGACTAAATTTAGATATTCAAAAGAATAACCAAATTTACTAGAGTGTTCTCTTAGGTAGTCAAGATAAGCCAAATCGTTTTCAATAAAGGATATAGCTCTGTAGGGTTTTAAGTTAGCAAGTCTATCAAACTTGTATTTAAGGTCTTTGATATTTTCGTATGCATAGTATTCAAGAGATGGCAGACTTAAAATCTTATTAAATACATTTTCACCAAAGTCTTTAGACTTACAGTAATTCACCATTTTTTTAGAGACATATCCAATTTTTTTATAGTAAATCTTTTCATATAAACTTATATTTGCCTGATCCTCAGAAAATTCCAAAAAGTTTAATATATCATTTATAATCCAATGAGAGAAAAACTTATTGTTACTATCTCTAAGTCTAAAAGCTATATTTTTATTAGTGAAGTATTCTATCAGGTATATAGAGGAAATATTATTTCTATATAGAATGGCACTTGACCCTTGAGAGTCTTTTAACTGGCCATAGATATAGTCTACTTGTTTATCTAAATCATCAAAGGAAATATAACTAATAGGATTTCCATATTCTTTTGAACTTTGGATTTCTTTGTTAAACCTATGGATGTTATTTTTTATTAATTTATGGGATAATTCTACTATCGACTTAGAACATCGGAAGTTATCAGGTAAAATATATTTCTTAAGCTTAGGGTATTCTTTTTCTAACTGAAATAATTCTTTTGGGCTAGCTCCCCTAAAACCATATATAGATTGGTCATCATCAGCAACAATGAATAAGTTGTTGTGGGGCTTGGCTAGAAGCTTTATAATTTCAAGCTGGACTTTAGAAGTGTCTTGTCCTTCATCCACCTGAATATAGAGAAATTTTTTTCTGTAAAAGTCCAATATTGAACTTTCCCTTGTAAGTATTTCCAGGGAAATACTTAACATATCATCAAAGTCTATGAAATTATGTTTAGATTTGAAGTTTTCATATTCTATGAAGACCTCATTAAAGTATTTTATTTTAGACTTATAGCTTCCATCCATAATCTCTTTACTAAGGAGAAGGTTTTTAACATATGATATTTCAGACAGAATACCTTCTAAGACATCTTCAGTTATAAAACTTTTACTAATATTAAAGTATATTTGCTTAATTACTGAAAGTTTATTTATCTTTTCTTTATTATTTTCTATTAGCTTATAGCTAATTCCTTTAAACCTCCCATAGTTTCTAAGTATTTCAAAGGCAAAACTATGAATAGTTTGAAAACTAGGTTTAGCCTTTGAATGGGGAAATAGAGTCTCAAACCTAGTAGTCATATCTAAGGCAGAAGACTTGCTAAAACTAATTGAGAGTATATTTTGAGGAGAAACATATTTTTTGTCAATCAAATTAAATGTCCTGTGAATCAGGACTGTAGTTTTACCAGAACCTGGAACAGCCAAGACTAAGGCAGGCCCATTAATATGGTTAATAGCTTCTTTTTGCTGATAACTTAAATTCAATATAATCACCTTATTATTCAATATTAGTTATATATTATCATAAAATCTTATTTATTATAATATATAGATTAAAAACATGATAATATGGTATATATGTAATGAAGATAAAATGGAGGGATTAATATGATAATGAGTAGTTTTTTAAAGAGTAGAAAGTCAGTGAGAGAGTTTAGAAAGAAGAAGATAAATGATGACAATATTTTAAAAATCAATCTATATATTGAAGCCATTAACACATCTCAAGATAGGAATGGAACAAGATTTAAATTTATAGAAGATGGAAGTAACTTGTATGAAAAATTAAAGGACCTAGGTGGATATTCGGGAGTTATGATAGAAAGTCCCCACTATATATCCTTAAGGGTTAGGGATAATGGAGAAAGTTTAATTAACGGTGCATACCATATGGAAAGCATCATAAGTAAGTTAAATAAGTTGGGTTTAGATACTTGTTGGATATCTTTAGATAGTCTTTCAGAAGACGAAAAAAACAAAATATTTGAAAAAGAGGAACTTCATGTAGAGTATCTACTAGCTCTAGGATATGCAAAGTTAAAAAATCCTTTTGCAACAGAAAGCTTAAGTGATAGAAAAAACATTGAAGAGATAGTTTTTAATGAGACCATAGATAATAATATGACAGTTGAAGAACTTGAAAATCGTGGATTAGAGGATATTTTTTATTATGTAAGATATGCTCCTTCAAATAAAAACAAGCAACCTTGGAGATTTATAGTTGATAAGACCAATAAAGTAACCCTACTATTGGAAAAGTCAGATGACCTGTCCTTAGTAGATGGGGGAATAATAATGTACTATTTTAAAACCCTAGCAGAAACTATGGGTATAAATAATGATTGGGACCTAATAAATAAGGAAGATGGTAACTACAAGTATATAGGAGAATTTCAGTTATAACAAAAAAGCCTAAAAATATAGAATATTTTTAGGCTTTTTTGTTTGACAAAAGGAGAAAAAAGGGTTACAATAAAATTAACATATGAACATATCTTCATACATAAAAATATTAAGGAGGGATCTTATGAAAAAGTTGGAACTAAGATTAGAAGGTTTAAACTGCGCAAGTTGTGCTAGTAAAATAGAAAAATTTTCAAGTGAAATTCAGGGAGTAGACAGTGTTAGTTTAGACTTTGTAACTAAAAAATTAAAAGCAGATATAGATGAATCTATGGAAGTAGATGTAATAAAATCTGAAATAACAGGGATTATTAATAAATTAGAGCCAGGTGTTGTAGTGGTAGAAGATAAGAAGAGAACTGGGAAAGTTTCAAGTCAATCATCTAGTAAGAAAATTGAATTGGAATTAGAAGGTTTAAATTGTGCAAGTTGCGCTAGCAAGATAGAAAACTTTTCTAAGGAAGTAAAAGGAGTAGATAGTGCTAGCTTAGATTTTGTAACAAAAAAGTTAAGGGTAAATATTTTAGATTCAAATGAATCAGATAGAATAAAAACTGAAATAACAGGAATTATTAACAAGTTAGAACCAGATGTGAAGGTAATTGATAGTAAGAAAAAGTTTAGAAAATCTGTTGTGGGTGAAGATAATGGGTCTTGCTGTGATGGCCATGACCATAGTCATAAAGGTCATAGTCACCAAGAAGAGGAAGAAGAGGGTCATAATCATGACCACAATATCGAGAAGAAGGATTTGTATAGAATAATAGTATCAGCAATTCTATTTGCTATTCCATATTTACTTAAATTAGAGGGGAATATTAGATTTGGGGTTTATCTAGTAGCCTATGTAATAATAGGCTATAATGTAATAATTCAAGCCTTTAAAAACATTAAGGCTGGTATACCTTTTGATGAATATTTTTTAATGACATTGGCAACTATAGGTGCATTTGCAATTGGCGAGTACCCAGAAGGGGTTGCAGTAATGTTATTTTATCAAGTAGGGGAATACTTCCAAGGCCTAGCAGTAAATAGGTCAAGAGACTCTATAACATCCTTAATGGATATTAGACCAGATTATGCCAATGTGGAAACTGAAGATGGAATCCAAATAGTTGATCCAGATGATGTAAGCGTGGGAGATATTATAGTAGTAAAACCAGGAGAAAAAATACCTTTAGATGGTATAGTAATAGAAGGAAGTTCTTATATAGATACTTCTAATATAACAGGTGAATCAGTACCACGTGGAGTAAAAGAAGGAGAAGACATTATATCTGGTACAGTTAACCAGGATGGACTTTTGAGAATAAGGGTAACAAAAGAATTTGGAGAGTCAACAATATCTAAGATATTAGATTTAGTTGAAAATGCATCAAGTAAAAAAGCACCAACAGAAAAATTTATAACTAGATTTGCAAAATATTATACACCAGTAGTAGTAATAATAGCCTTGGGTCTTGGACTTATACCACCATTAGTAATGGGATATCCTTTTAAGGATTGGATTTATAGAGCCTGTGTGTTTTTAGTAATATCTTGTCCATGTGCCCTAGTAATATCTGTTCCATTAGGTTTCTTTGGAGGAATTGGAGGAGCGGCGAAACAAGGTATCTTAATAAAGGGTGGAAATTATTTGGAAGCCTTAACTAAGGTTGATACTGTGGTTTTTGATAAGACAGGAACAATAACAAAGGGAACATTTAAAGTTAGTAGGGTAGAGGTTTATGACAAGTACTCTAAAGAAGAAGTCTTAGAAATGGCTGCTTATGGGGAATATTTCTCTAACCATCCAATTGGTAAATCTATTGTGGCTGAATATGCTAAACCAATAAATCAGGATTTGATAAAAGATTATGAGGATATTTCTGGACATGGAATCAGGACATCTATAAATGGAGAAAAAGTTTTGCTAGGTAATGCTAAACTTTTAGAGAAAAATAACTTGTCTTATAGGGAACTAGATTCTATAGGTACACTTGTATATGTAGGTTTAAATGGAGTCCATGTTGGTACTATTGAAGTAGCAGACCAATTGAAGGATAATGTAGTTGAAGATATGAAGGAATTAAAAGACATGGGAATAAAAGAAACTATTATGTTGTCAGGGGACAATCAAAATATAGCAGAAAAAGTAGGAAGTATGGTTGGCCTAGACAAGGTATATGGAAACCTATTACCACAGGATAAGGTTAGTAAATTTGAAGAAATATTAAATTCTAAAAATGGAACTGGCTCTAAAGTTATATTTGTTGGAGATGGAGTAAATGATGCACCTGTATTAGCAAGGTCAGATATAGGCGTAGCAATGGGTGGACTAGGATCAGATGCAGCTATAGAAGCTTCTGATATAGTTATTATGACTGATGAAATAGGTAAGCTTCCTAAGGCTTTAG
>CAZRYA010000146.1:0-5051 GCA_964604235.1 uncultured Tissierellaceae bacterium
ATGAACCAATATGACCTTATCTTCATAGTCTTTCAAAACTTCTCCTGCTTTTTTTAATGCATTTAAGTCCTGGTCTATTCCAATTAATTTCCCCTTATTCAACCTTTTTACAATCTCTTTAGAATGGCCTGCGCCTCCCAGTGTTCCATCTACATATATACCATCTGGATTAATATTTAACCCATCAATACATTCCTCTAATAAAACCGATACATGATTAAACTCCATACTAATTCCTCCTAAATACCTAATTCAGCCATAGTTTCAGCTATTTTGTCATAGGATAAATTGTCATCTTCGTTATAATCTTCCCATATGTCTTTACTCCATAACTCCAACCTAGTCGAAAGGCCTATTATTACTATATCTTTTTCTATTTTTCCATAATCTCTTAAATTTGTAGGTATTAAAGTCCTACCTTGCTTGTCTAAAGTACACTCACTGGCTCCTGAATAAAAAAACCTTACAAATGCACGAGCATCTTTATTGGTCAATGGAAGTTGGTCCAACTTAACTTGAAGTTTTTCCCATTCCTCTTTTGGGTACAAAAAAAGACAATTATCAAGGCCTTTTGTCATAACAAAGCCACCATCTAAGTTTCCCCTAAATTTAGATGGCATAATCATCCTTCCCTTTGAGTCAATTGTATGTTGATATTCCCCAATAAACATACTATCTCCACCTTAAGTATTTTTAAACCACTTTACTCCACTTCCCACCACTTATATATCATTTTACACTATATTAGGCTAATATGCCACCCTTTTTTGCATTTATTTGGTAAAAATATTTTTTATTATTATTTTTTATAAGTCGTAAAAAAAATAAGTCAAGCTTTGACTTTATCAAAACTTGACCAAAATATACTTATGGTTAAATTATCCCTTAAGCCTAAAAAAGTAGACTCTGTAGAGTCTACTTTTTTACCTATTTATCTTTATATTTTTTTCTCCTTATAAGGAAATATATACTCCCTATAACCATACCTATTATACTTACTAATTGGGCAACTCTAATTCCACCCATCATTAAACTGTCAGTTCTAAGCCCTTCTATAAAATATCTTATAAAAGAATATAAGACTATATATAAAAGAAATAGCTCTCCTTCAACCTTTTGCTTGTCTTTTCTATACCATATTAAGAAAAAGAAAACCAAGAAGTTCCAAAGAGATTCGTATAAAAAAGTTGGATGAACCTTTATCCCATCTATCATTATACCCCAAGGCAAATCTGTTGGTCCTCCATGGGCTTCTTTATTTAAATAGTTTCCCCAACGGCCTATTGCTTGACCTAGGATTAGTGAAGGGGCTGCTATATCAGCCATTGTCCAAAAGTTTATCCCTCGCTTCTTTGTAAAAACAATAGCAACTATAATTGCCATTATTATTCCTCCATGAATCGCAAGTCCCCCTCCTCTAAAATGAAGGGCTGATATAGGGTTATGCCTATAGGTATCCCACTCAAATATTACATAATAAACCCTGGCCCCTATCATAGATAAGGGAACTTCCCACAAGATGAAATCTAACATGGTTTCCTCAGTAATTCCATGTTTCTTAGCTTCTTTAATCGCTATTATACTTCCTATTAAAACCCCTAAAGATATTAATATTCCATACCAAGCAATGTCAATCCCAAATATCGAAAACGCAACTGAATCCATTATTACACCTCCTCCACTGGATTTACTATGGATAATATCATCCTATCTTCCCTAAAATGAGATTTAAACCTATCTATAATTTCATCGTATTCAATAGATTCTACAAGTTTTAAATAATCAAACATCATAAAATCTGAAAAATAAAATTCTGTAAATAAATTTCCTATAAATTCGATAGAATTTAGTCCCATTAAAAATCCACCTATTTCGTTATTCTTAACTCTAATAAAATCTTCTTCTTTTATTAGGAGCCTTGGTTCTTTTTTTATCTCTCCAAGTATCCTATCATAAACCTCCCTAGGCCTGTCTGACTCTCCTACAATTAGAGAGTGACCATAAGTTTCCTTACCACTATAATAGGCTCCAAAACTTCCATCTATAAGACCTTCATCATAAAGTTCATTATAAAATTTAGAACTATTACCAAATAAGATATCTAGGACAAAATTAGTAACTATAGATGATCTTATCAAATCTGCTCCATGTTTATTTAAGTCAGTATCCTTTATACCTATATTAAACACTGGCCTAGAAGTAAGCATACTCTCTTCAACTAAGCCCCTATTAATATCATCATTCTCTTCTTCCATTATTCTTTCAACTTCAAACTCTTCATAGTCTTTTCTCTCAACACTTTCAATTAAGCCTATAATTTCGTCAAAGTCCAGGTCTCCTATAATAAATAAGACCATGTTGTTTGGGTGGTAAAAAGTATTGTAAGCTTTATATAGTTCATCCCTATTAATCTCCCCTATACTTTCCACTGTCCCTGCTATATCTATTTTTATTGGATGTTTATTATACATGCCATTCATACAATTAAAAAATACCTTCCAAGGAGCCATGTCATCATACATTTTAATTTCTTGCTCTATTATCCCCTTCTCTTTTTCTACATTTTCATCAGTAAAATATGGGTTCTGAACAAACTTAACTAAAAGCTCTAAACCTTCATAAAAGTTTTCAGTTCCCGAAAACAAGTAAGATGTTTGGCTGAAATTAGTAAATGCATTGGCTTCTAAACCTAAATCAGAAAATTGTTCTGAAATGTTTTTATCTGGTTCTTCAAACAATTTATGTTCTAAAAAATGAGCTGTTCCATCTGGAAGCTTAATAAGTTTTCCATCTTTTTTAAAAGCCCTATCTATAGATCCATAATTAGTTGAAAACAAGGCATATTGTTTTTTATAGCCTAGTTTGGGAACATAGTACACCTTTAGGCCACTCTCTAACTCTTTAAAATAAATTTCTTCATCTATATTTTCATACACTTGTCTATTCAAATTATACCTCCTCTTCTACATCCATAAAATAAATTGTATCTAAGCTAATCTTTTCCATCGATTTTATAATATCTTCCCTAGTAACCTTTTTAATTTTCTCTATTCTATCTTCTGGACTAGTAAAATCTTTTGATAAACTTTGACCAAATCCAAATTCTATTAGAGAATAATTACTATCATCTATAGACTTTAGTGTGGATATAATAGATTTTTTAGCCACTTCCATTTCTTCTTGATTGAATTTCCCATCTTTCATATCTTGAATTTTTTGGTTCACTATGTCTTTTGTCATTTGATAATCTTTTGATTCAATCCCTGAATCTACCAGCAAAATAGACTTATATTTTAAGATAGAAGATCCTATATAGTAGGCTAAGCTATTTTCTTCTCTTACATCTAAGAAAAGTTTAGAACTTGATCCTCCTCCTAAAATTTCGTTTCCTAGTAAAAGAGGATAATAAAGATCATCTTCATAGGGAATGTAGGTCCTATAGCCCATAACTAATTTTGCTTGATTTATATTATAGTTTTCCCTTACTTCCTTAATCATATCTATTGGTATATCTATATCTTCCCTTGGTAAATCCGCTTTTAAATGAACCTCAACTTCGAATTTTTCACTTAAATGATTTATAATAAAATCGTTGTAGTCTCCCGAATAAAAAATTTCTATATCACTAGTTTTAAGGAAATCTAAATAATAGTCATAGAGACTTTTTTCATCTATCTTATTAACAGATTCAATACTACCTAAGGTCGATATACTATAAGGCTCATCCTTACACATTTCTTCTAGGGTCCTATCAATGGCAAAATTTCTCTTATCATTTATCTTTCCCTTTATCCTCCTCCTAAGGTTTTCTTTTTCTGTTTCAACAAAAGATTTTTTAAAAGCCCCATCTACAAGTAGGGGTTCATATATAACAGAATGTATTAGGTCTATAACTTCTTCAGCTAAACTTTCTCCAACGTATTTATCAGCTATAAATTCCATTGTAAACTTAATAATTTGCCTTTCCCCTCTTTTAGAAATCGACACACCTAAACTGGAACCATATAATTCTTCTAATCTTCTTTGAACCTCTAGGTTACTAGGTAAATCCTTTGTCGCCCTTTTTAAAATCAAGGGAAGTATAGTATTCATACTAACTTCATCTTCATTTAATTGCCTTGTAAAATAAACACTTATATTATTAGATTTAAATTTATCAGTCTTTATAAAATTTAAAGCTATTTCATTCTTTAAAATTATTTGCTTAGAATCTAATTTCAATGTATTGCCTCCTTATTTATTAATAATATCCTATATACCCCTAATAGTATATATTAAAATATAGGGACCCTATCCTAAGACAAGGCCCCTATATTTTAATACTACTTTAAGTCATTAATTATTTTTATTCCCGCACTGGCACCAATTCTTGTTGCACCAGCATCTATCATATCTTGTGCCGTTTTCCCATCTCTGATTCCACCAGAAGCTTTTATACCTAATTTATTTCCAACTATAGACTTCATTAGGCTAATATCTTCTTTAGTTGCACCACCAGTACTAAAACCTGTTGATGTCTTAATGTAATCAGCTCCAGCTTCCATTGATAATTCATATGCTTTTATTTTTTCTTCTTCACTTAAAAGACAGTTTTCAGTAATAACTTTAACCAAAGCCTTACCTTTGGCTGCATTTACCACGGCTTCTATATCTTTTTTTACAAGGTCATATTTCTTGTCTTTTAAATTTCCAATATTAATAACCATATCAACTTCATCAGCACCATTTAAAATTGCATTTTCTGTTTCAAAAGCCTTCACTTCAGAAGTATTTGCTCCCAAGGGAAAACCTATAACTGTTGCAACTTTAACACTACTAGACTTCAAAGTATCTTTTGCTAGTCCTACATAAGTTGGATTTACACAAACAGCTTTGAATCCATACTCCATAGCTTCTTTACAAAGTTTAATGACTTCTTCTTCTTGGCTTTCCGCTTTTAATACTGTATGATCGATCATTGAAGATACAGTTGTCATAAAAGAAAACCTCCTTATTTTATAATCTCTACTATATTTCCATTCTTTAACTTATAATTCAGGGGTACTATTCTT
>CAZRYA010000147.1:0-4975 GCA_964604235.1 uncultured Tissierellaceae bacterium
GATATGTCCTCTAATTCATCAACTACAACTGGATCTACTATATAGCTAGGCTTTCCTATTTCTTGGCCTATCTCATTGGCTATTATACCACCTAGGTTAGATGCATGTTGACCCTGAAATCCAATTTTTAAGTCTTCCAACATATTTTCACTTACCTTGTAAGTTCCACCTTCTATAGGCTTAAGAAGACCTCCACGGCCTACTACACCATCTAAAGAGTCAATAGCTATTCCATTTTTTTCTAAGACACCTACTATTAAGTCTTTTCTAAATTCATATTGGTCATAAATTTTCTTGTATCTTCCAATTTCCTCAGAAGAGTGCCTAATAGTTTCTTCAAATATCATGTTTTCATCATCATAAACACCTATTTTAGTAGATGTAGAACCTGGGTTTATTATTAAAAGTCTTATCTTTTCCATAAAATCCTCCTATTTACTTGCCATTAATACGCCTAAGGCTATAGAGTTTAACTTCGCTAAATCGTCATCTGCCCTAGATGTTAATACTACTGGTGCTTTAGTTCCAACTATTAAACCTGCTGACTTAGCTCCTCCTAAAAAAGTAAGGGACTTGTAAAGCACATTTCCCGCTTCGATATAAGGCACTAATAATATATCTGCATCTCCTCCAACTTGGCTATCTATCTTCTTAAGCTTTGCTGATTCTTTTGATACTGCATTATCCAAAGCTAAAGGTCCATATACTATTGCATCTTGTCTTCCACTTTCGTTGAACCAATCCGTAATTGCCTTAGCATGAAGAGTTGCTTCCATCTTGTCCGATACACTTTCCATCGCAGCTATTACGGCTACTTTTGGCTTTTCAATATGAAGAGCATGGGCAAGCCCAATACTATTTTCCATTATTTTCTTCTTTTCTTCTAAGCTAGGTTTAATATTCATAGCTGCGTCTGTTACAAAAAACATCTTGTGATAAGTTGGAATTTCAAATAAGGCTACATGGGATATTACATTATCTGTCCTAAGTCCAATGTCCCTATTTAAAACAGCCCTCATTATTGTTCCAGTACTCACTAAACCCTTCATTAAAAGATCTGCTTTTCCACTACTAACTAACTCTGTGGCAATCATACAAGACTCAGAATCTTCCTTTGAATCTATTATTTCAATGCCTTCTAAATCAAATCCTATCTCTCTACTTATGCTTTCAATCTTGTCTTTTTCTCCTACCAAAATAGGCTCTACTATTTTTTCAAGATTGGCTTCCTTAACTGCAAGTAAAACTTCCTCATCATGGGCTGCAGCTACTGCTAATTTCTTAGGACCCTTCTTTCTAGCTAATTCTAACATTTCATCAAAAGATTTAATCATACACTCACCTCTAATTTTGTTTTATATACCAAACTATTGAGATTTAAGTTCAATATCTATAGTTTGTGGTAATATCTCTTCAACAGTTATCCCTTCCTTAGGAATAACTTGAATCCTTACAGAATGAACTCCTTCAACTAAACCCTCTAAATTCAAAAATAAATTAAAATCATTTTTATTTAAAGTTTCTAGATCATCCTTATTGCCCTTAGCAACTACCATTACCTCACTTATATTATTTAATATACTAAACTCATAATCCTTATTTAAATTTTTAATTTCAATATCACCTACTGGTATGGTCTTTTTAGCTGTCTCTTTAGATTTTATATAGGCTGTAAACTTTTGGTTTTGGTCAACTAATTCAACACCTTCTGGTAGGTCTAATTCCACTTCTAAATTTTCGTTTTCTAGAAGTTTCTCTATGTCTACTTCTTTTGTTTTTATTTCCTTCAATTTTAGTACAGACTTATCACCTTTTACATTGACCATTTTAGGATTTACTCCTGCCTCTACTAATTGCATATTTTCTGGTAGGTTACCGGTTAGGTTTAAACTTATAGGTAGATTGGTATTTCTTAAAATCTCAACAGCTACCTCTAAATGTTCAATATCAGTACTAACACCTGCAACATCATTTCCATCTGCATCTAATAACCTTATATCCGACTCTTTATCTTGGCTCTGTATCATGCCATTTAGGTCTACAAAAGCTACAATTTCTCTTATTTCATTAATCAAAGACTTAGGTCCTTTTAAGGTTATGACTTCTGTAGATCGAGTAAGATCTCCTAGTACATATCCTTCTTTAAGTTTACCTGTTGTCTCTATTTTTATCTCCCTCTGCTCAGTAATTATCTTGTCAAAAGTTACCATAACCTCTCTAGGCTCAAAATTATCTATTTTAACATCTGATGTATCATCTAAGGTTACCTTAATAGGAACCTTTCTCTGACCTTCATCGTATCCATTTAAGTCTGCCAAGGCCTTTATTATACTTGGATCGTTCTTATATCTGGAGTTAAACTTAGTCAAATCAGATTTTTTACCTCTAATGCTTACTGTAATTTTTGCTTCTTTAGGTTCTAAGACCTCTAAATCATCTTGCTTTAGTAAGTCATAATTAGTAAATTCAATTTCTACATTCCTATAATGATTTATTTCCTCTGGATTTACTTCACTCATTACATAAGCCCATAAAACTATGGCAATTAATAAGGCGAAAATTTTTAAGGTTATATCATTCTTGTCCTTCTTTTTCATCTTCTTTTCGCCTCCATTTTTCAATAAAATTAGGTGTTGATGTTTCTTTTGGCTTATACATATTCTCTAGTATCTGCCTCAAGGTTTTTGGATCTATATGCCTTGCTATAGTCCCATTTTCCGCAATTGATATTGCTCCTGTCTCCTCAGAAACTATAATGACTAAGACATCAGATTTCTCAGATATACCTAAAGCTGCCCTATGCCTAGTTCCCAGTTCCCGACTTATATTCATATTATCTGTCAATGGTAAGAAACAAGCTGCTGCCCTAATAATATCTTCCTTAATTATTACTGCTCCATCATGAAGGGGAGTATTTGGAATAAATATATTAATAAGTAAATCACTAGAAACTAAACCATCAATCTTAGTCCCAGTTTCTATTATTTCATTCAAGCCTGTCTGCCTTTCTAAAACCATCAATGCTCCAATTTTTTGCCTAGACAATGAAGCCGTTGCTTCCACTATTTCATCTACTATTTTTGTAAGACTTTCCCCTCTTATCTCCAATAAAGACTTGGTGAAGAACCTTGACCTACCTATATATTCAAGTCCTCTTCTAAGTTCTGGCTGAAAGACAACTAATATAGCTACAACACCTAGGGTCATAGCCTTATCCAAAATCCAATTAATAGTGTACAATTTTAAAAATTCACTAATCTTTGTAAACACAAGCAGAGCAAATATCCCCTTGGTTAATTGCTCTGCCCTGGTTTCTTTTATTAAGGAAAATAATTTATAAAATACAACTGCCACTATTAATATATCTATAATATCTCTTATAGATATATTGTTTAATATTATATTTTTTATATATTCCAAACCCACCACGCCTTTTCACTTTATATTTTAATTATATACCAATTTCCAGATAAATTCTAGCTTTTACTTAGATGAAATGCTAATCTTATCCATAGTATTTTTATATGACGCCTCTAATCTACTTTTAATTTCTCCCTTTAATTCAATAGCTAATTTTCCTTCTAAAGCATCACTTACTGGTAAAATTTCATAATGGTTTTTATCCCCTGACCAATATTTATATACCCATGTTGGAATGAATTCTAAAGACTTTATTTGTGTTTTATTATTTGCGTGGTCTTTTTCCAATACAAAGTCTACAATAACCCCATCTTCTGAATAAGAATTTCCCATTGTGTCCTTTCTCTGATTAGATATAAAGTTTCCCATAGAATATATCACTGTGGTTTCTCTTCCATCAAATTTTAAAATTTCTGACTCCTGAATGACATGGGGATGGCTTCCTAAAATCATATCCACCCCTAGACCTGCCATAAAATTGGCCAAGTCTCTTTGGTCTTGAGAGCTTTCCCTAGCGTATTCATTCCCCCAATGGACTACAGCAATTATGAAATCTACCTGCTTATCCTTTAATTCAGCAATATCTTCGCTTATTTTCTCCCTATCTATTTTATTCACCATATAGGACATATCTTCTTCGCTTAAGCCAGCTTCGTTTCCATTGAAACCATAGGAATAGGCCAAGTAGCCTGTCTTAATTTCATTAGCTTCTCTTATATAGACCCTACTGGTTTTTTCCTTAAAAGTTCCCAATTGGACAAGCCCCTTTTCTTTCATAAGGTCAATAGTCCTGATAAGTCCACTCTTACCTCCGTCTAGAGAATGGTTATTTACACTTGATAAAATATCAAAACCTGTATCCTTCAGTCCATCTAGTGTTTCATCTGGACTATTAAAACTAGGATAGCCCCTATAGCCCTTTTCCTTCCCACCAACCACTGTTTCAAAATTTCCTATGGCTATATCTGCCCCTTCTATATAGGGTTTTACATATTTAAAACTTGGTTTAAAATCATATGTCCCACCAGAATAAGCAGCTTTAATCTGAGGACCGTGAAACATAATATCCCCAACTGCTACTATTTTCAAACTGGTTTTTTTCTCTAATACAACTTCCTCTATAGGAAATTTATCTTTGCTTTCTACCAATTTCAAGTCTATTTCTTCCAAGCTTTTTGAACTAGAACTTAATTTCCAGTTCCATAAACCTCCTAGGCCTATACCAAGCACAAAAATTATAATAAATAAAATTCCTACCTTTACTTTTTTCATAAAAAACTCCTTTTTTATCTGTTAAGAAAATCTTATCACTATTAATAGGCCTAATCAACAATAAAATATAAAAAAGGCCCTAGATTTATCTAGGGCCTAATGCTTTTAGTAAGCTATAAATTTCTCTCTCTTTGCCTTGCAAATTGGACAGTTTTCTTCCTCACCAGTTAAAGTTATAAATCCACAGAATGGACATAGCTCTACAACTTTAGCTTCTAAGTCTTTCCCACTATCTACGGCTGCTTTAGCTTCTGTAAATAAGTCTGCATGAATTTGCTCTGCA
>CAZRYA010000148.1:0-4946 GCA_964604235.1 uncultured Tissierellaceae bacterium
GTCAAAAAATGAAAAAAATTAAATTATTATTAGTAGTTTTAGCAGTAGGACTTTTAGCAGTAGGATGTGGAGAAAAGAAACCAGTTTTAAATGTATACAACTGGGGAGATTATATAGATGAAAGTGTTTTAAATGATTTTGAACAGGAGTATGGAGTTAAGGTAGTTTATGACACATTTGCAACTAATGAAGACCTTTATACTAAACTTGCCCAAGGGGGCAGTAGCTATGATGTAGTAATTCCATCAGACTATATGATTGAAAGAATGATAGAAGAAGATATGCTATTAAAAATAAACAAGGAGAATATTCCAAATTTCGAGAATGTAGATGATAAATTCTTTAACTTGGATTTTGATCCAACTAATGAATATTCAGTACCTTATATGTGGGGAACTGTGGGAATAATTTATAATAAGACAATGGTTTCAGACCCAGTAGATAGTTGGAATATTTTATGGGATGCAAAGTACAAGAATCAGATTATAATGCTAAATTCGCAAAGGGACACACTGGCAGTTTCTCTATTGAGGATGGGATATTCAATGAATACTAGAGATGAGTCTGAGTTAGAAGAGGCTAAATTGGATTTAATCCAACAGAAGCCACTAGTTTATGCCTATATGGGTGATGAAGTAAAGGACGCCATGGTAGGTGATGAGGCAGCAATGGCAGTTGTTTGGTCAGGGGATGCCATAGCTATGATTAGACAAAATCCCAACCTAGAGTATTCTATTCCTAAAGAGGGTACTAACTTGTGGTTTGATAGTATGGTAATACCTAAAACAGCACAAAACCCTAAGGCAGCTGAAGACTTTATAAACTTCATGTCAAGACCAGATATTTCAGCAAGAAATACTGACTATATTGGATATTCAACACCTATACCAGAAGCAGTAGACTTATTACCAGATGATATAAAAAATTCTAAAGTAGCTTATCCAAGCGATGAAGAAATATTAAATGCGGAAATATTTAAAGATCCTAAGGATATTATAAAATTATATGATAGGATTTGGACTGATATAACTTCAGCACCTTTTAATTAAAGAAATTAATGCATAGAGTAGACTCTATGCATTTTTTTGTTTATTATAGTATATAGGATGTGATTAGAAGTAAAAAATGGGTATTAATTATTATGTTAAGGAGAGTGGAAAAAAAATGACTAAGACAAAATATTTAATTATAGGTAATGGGATAGCAGCTTTATCTGCAGTAAAAGAAATAAGAAAGAATGATAAAGATAACAAGATAACCATGGTATCAAGTGAAGGTTCCCTTACTTACTACAGGGTAAAGTTAACTAGCTTAATTTCCAAAGATTTTACAGAGGAAGAAGTACTAGTAAATAAAGAGTCATGGTATGAAGAAAACAATGTAGAAGTGATTTTAAACAAGATAGTAGAAGAATTAGACTGCAAAAATAATACTATAAAATTAGATGATGGCAGTAGGTTGGAATATGAAAAACTTTTAATAGCTACAGGAAGTAGACCTTTTATACCACCAATAAATGGAAAATATAAAGAAGGAGTTTTTGCTCTTAGGAGTTTGAGAGACTTAAATCAATTTAAGGACTATATAGCAAGTAAGGATAGGGTTACTGTAATTGGAGGAGGTCTTTTAGGTTTAGAAGCAGTGTGGGCTTTAAAAGAAGCTGGTAAAGAAGTGGATGTAATAGAGTATGGTCCATATTTATTAGCAAGACAGTTAGATGAAGAGATATCAAGAAAATTGGAAGAAGAACTTAAAAAGTCAGGAGTGAATGTATATCTAAGTAGTCAAACAGAAGAGATTATGGGAGAATCCAGCGTAGATGGAGTAAGGTTAAATGGAGATAGGCTTATTGAAACTGGTGCTGTTTTAGTTTCAGCAGGAGTTAGGCCTAACTTAGACTTAGTTCTTCAAGGGGACTTGGCTTGTGATAAGGGAATTATAGTCAATGAGAAATTAGAAACTAATATAGATAATGTTTACGCAGCAGGAGATGTAATTCAAAGAGATGGAATGGTACTTGGCCTTTGGACTGCATCAAATGAACAAGGTAAAATAGTAGGAGCCAATATGACAGGTGGACAATTAAAATATGATAAGCCTAAGTTATTTGCTCTTCTTCAAATAGGGGACATAAAACTATTTTCAGCTGGTGAGATTAATGATGAAGAAAAGGTTTATGAATACAAGGCAGATGGAGTTCATAACAAAATATTCACTAGACAAGGTAATATAATTGGAGCAATCTTATATGGTGATACAAAAGATATGACAAAGTTAAGACCATTGGTTTTTGAAAATAGGCCAGTAGAGGAGTTTTTGGAAATAAATAGCCAATACAAATAAAATTTAGAAGAAGTAATCTATAGGGGGCAAAAAAATGGATATAAGTTTTTATGGTGGTGCAAAAATTGTAACAGGTTCTAACTATCACATTAAGACTGAGAACTATAGTATCTTAATAGATTGTGGACTTTTTCAAGGAAATAGAGATATGGAGGCCTTGAATGAAGAAGATTTCCCTTATGACCCATCAAAAATAGATTTTTTATTATTAACCCATGCCCACATAGACCATAGTGGTAGAATACCTAAATTAGTTAAAGAGGGTTTTAAAGGTAGGATTATTTGTACTAGTCCTACCTATGATTTGTGTAAAATCATGTTAAAAGATAGTGCTAAGATACAAGAATCAGATGTAATCTGGGAAAATAAAAAGAGAGAAAGGGCTGGAAAACCATTATTAGAACCTCTTTATACAGCAGAAGATGCTGAAAAGAGCCTAAGGTATTTTGAGCCCTATTTCTTAGGTCAAGAAATAAAGTTAAATGACCAGATTAGACTTAGATTTAGAGATGCTGGTCATATTTTAGGTTCTGCCATTATTGAATTATGGGTAAACGAAAATGGTAATGAGACCAAATTTGTGTTTTCAGGAGACTTAGGAATGCCAGATAGGCCAATACTTAATAATCCGGAATATATAGATTATGCAGATTATTTAATAATGGAAACAACTTACGGTAATAGGGTCCATCAATCCTATGAAGATAGTACTAACAAGTTAATAGATATAATAAATAGGACTGCAATAAGAGGTGGAACTGTTATAATACCATCATTTGCAGTTGGGAGGACTCAAGAGCTAATCTATAGGCTTAATAAGTATTATGAAAGTGAAAACATAGAAAGTCATATGAGGATTCCTATTTATATAGATAGCCCTATGGCTGTTGAGGCCACAGAGGTTTTCAAGAAGAATTCTAGTAGTTTTAATGAAGAAGCAAGGGGGCTTATATTGAAGGGAGATAATCCTTTTGAATTTGAAAACCTTAGATATATAAAATCGCAGGAAGAATCAATCTTATTAAATAAATTTGACTTTCCTAAGGTAATAATATCTTCTAGTGGTATGGCTAATGCTGGTAGGGTTAGGCATCATTTAAAGCATAACATATGGAATGAAAACAATTCTCTTGTATTTGTAGGATATCAAGCAGAAGGAACCCTGGGTAGGATTTTATTAGATGGGGTAAAAAAAGTTAAGATTTTAGGAGAAGATATAGATGTAAAGGCAGAAATCTATGATATTGAAGGTTTTTCAGGTCATGGAGATAGGAATATGTTAATAGATTGGTTGAGAAATTTCAAAGAAACACCTAAAAATATATTTTTAGTTCATGGTGAAGAAGAATCAGCCAATGATTTTAGGGATAGACTTAAAGAAGATTTTGGAATAGATGCAAAAGTTCCTGATATTATGGATAAATTTGATATTTTAAAAAGTGAATTTGAAAAATTACCATATGGTCAGCTGAGTAGGGATAAGCTTAAGGATATTGAAGATGAAATTGATAAGATAGAGATCCAGTTTACATCTATTTTAAATAGGAGGAAGTCTTTCTTAGATAAGGAACTTTTGGATAAAGATTACAGCCAGGTTAAGAATAACTTAATAGAGTTACAGCACAATTTGATGGATTTAAATATGTTAATAGGCAAGTAAACATTATAGGAGGTAGGCATGAAATATATAGTAAATGATTCAAATGACCCAAGATACAATTTAGCCTTTGAAGAGTATTGTTTTAAACATTTATCAAGAGATGAGGACTATGTAATACTTTGGATAAATGGACCAGCTATAATAGTTGGTAAGAACCAAAATACCATTGAAGAAGTTAATAGGGATTATGTTGAGGAAAACGAGATAAGGGTTGTTAGAAGGATAACAGGTGGTGGAGCTGTTTATCATGACCTTGGAAACTTAAATTTTTCTATTATAAAAAATGCTTCTGACAAGGATAAAATAGACTTTAAAAAATATAATATACCAATTGTAAATGCCCTTGAGAAATTAGGTTTGGAATGTGAATTATCTGGGAGAAATGACATTACTTTAGATGGGAAAAAATTTTCAGGTATAGCCCAATCAGTTTGGAAAAGTAGAGTTTTAAATCATGGTACTCTTTTATTTGATGCCGAATTAGACGTTCTATCAAAGGCCCTAAATGTAAAGCCTGATAAGATTCAGTCCAAGGGGATAAAGTCAGTGAAAAGTAGGGTTACTAATATAAAGGATTACTTAAGAGATACCGATATTGATATATACCAGTTTAGGGACCTATTACTTAAATATATATTTGAATTTGATGGGGAAGAAATTTCAGAGTATAAGTTGACAAGTGACCAATTAAATCAAGTAAATAAGCTATTTGAAGAAAAATACTCTACTTGGGATTGGAACTATGGAGAGTCACCAAAGTCCACCTATAGTAATTACAAAAGGTTTGATTTTGGATCTATTGATGTTAGGTTCGACATAAAGTCTGGAGAAATAGAGAATACTAGAATCTATGGAGATTTTTTTGGGACAGAAGATGTTAGCAAACTGGAAGATAAATTAAATGGCTTAAGGTATCATAAGGAGACACTGGAAGCCAGCCTTA
>CAZRYA010000149.1:0-4497 GCA_964604235.1 uncultured Tissierellaceae bacterium
TTATTATTTTTCTAAATTTGGAGTTGATACTAGGGGAGTTAGGTTTCCAGGCCTAATATCTTATAAGACTTTACCTGGAGGAGGAACAACTGATTATGCAGTTGACATTTATTATGAAGCTCTTAGAAATAAAGCTTATGAATCTTTTATAGGAGAAGGTACTAAGATGGACATGATGTATATGCCAGATGCTATAGATGGAATTATTAATTTAATGGAGGCAGATCCTAGTAGGTTGATACATAGAAATGCTTTCAATATAACAGCTATGAGTTTTGAGCCAGAAGAGATAGCTGCTTCTATTAAGAAACATATACCTGAATTTGAAATGACATATAATGTAGATCCAGTAAGGCAGGCAATAGCAAATTCTTGGCCTAATTCATTGGATGACTCTGCTGCAAGGCAAGAGTGGGGATGGAATCCAAAATATGATTTAGATAAAATGTCAGAGGATATGTTAAAACAATTGAAAATAAAGTTAAACATATGATTATAAAAGATGGAAACTAAAGTTTCCATCTTTTATTTATTTTAGAGGAGTATAAATTTTTTAAGAATTTTACTTTAAAAGCCAGTGGATTTGCGTAATTATTGAAAAAGTTTTAATTTAAGTAAAGTTTATTAATAGAAATATATTGATCTATAAGGTCTATTGACTTATGACTATTGAATCCTTAGCTATACCAGTGGAAAACTATTTTGATTTACACTGGTATATTTACTCCTAATCACATAAATTTACAGGACTTAATATTGACAAAAACACTAGGCTATAATATAATTTCATTAGAATTCCAACTGAAACACTTGGAATTAAAAAGAGGTGAAATTATGAAATTATCAACTAGAGGTAGATATGGTTTAAAAGCCATATTTGAACTATCTTCTCATTATGGAGAAGGTCCAGTTCCTTTAAATGAAATAGCAAGTAAACAAAATCTATCAGAAAGCTATTTAGAGCAATTATTTTCTGTATTGAGACGAGAAGGTGTAATAACCAGCGTAAGGGGAGCTCAAGGTGGGTATATGATTTCAAGAGATCCTGAAGAAATAACAGTAGGTCAGGTTTTGAGGTCTTTGGAAGGAGATATGGCTCCATCAGATTGTATTCTTGAAGGAGATGAAATAGCTTGCCCTAGAGAAGATGAGTGTGTAACAAAAATAGTTTGGATAAAAATAAAAGAGAGTATAGATAATGTAATTGACTCAATAACATTAAAAGATATGCTAGATGATCAAAATAAAGCAAAAGTAATGGAGGTTTAAAAATGGAAAAATACATTTACATGGATAATGCAGCTACTACAAAATTAGACCCTGAAGTATTAGAGGCTATGATGCCTTACTTAACAGAAGAATATGGTAATCCTTCATCTGTTTATAGGCTGGGAAGTAGAAATAAATCTGCTATTAGTGAAGCTAGAGATAAGATTGCTTCTTTATTAGGTGCAACTAGTAGGGAAATTTACTTTACTGGTGGGGGAACAGAAGCTGATAACTGGGCTATAAAAGGTGTTGCTTATGCCAATAAGGCCAAGGGTAATCATATAATAACCAGTAAGATAGAACACCATGCTGTATTGCATGCTTGTGAGTACTTAGAAAAACAAGGATTTGAAGTAACTTATTTAGATGTAGATGAATTTGGTAGCGTTGATTTACAAGGGTTAAAGGACTCTATTAGGGAAGAAACTATATTAATAAGTATAATGTATGCTAATAATGAAATCGGAACTATTCAACCTATAAGAGAAATTGGTGAAATAGCTAAGGAAAAGGGTATAATCTTCCATACAGATGCTGTTCAGGCAATAGGAGCTATTGAAATAGATGTAAAAGATTTAAATATAGATTTATTATCCTTATCAGGTCATAAGTTTCATGGGCCTAAAGGAGTAGGAGCTCTTTATATAAAACAAGGTGTAAAAATTGACCCTCTTATAATTGGTGGAGGGCAAGAAAGAACTAGGAGGGCAGGAACAGAAAATGTACCTGGAATTATAGGACTTGCCAAGGCTATGGAGAAGACATATGCTAATTTAGAAGAGAAGAACAAAAAAATAATAAAACTTAGAGACTATCTAATTGGAGAAATTCAAAAGAAGATTAAATATACAAGGTTAAATGGAGACCCTATTAAGAGGTTGCCAGGAAATTCAAATATTTGTTTTGAGTTTATAGAAGGAGAGGCCTTACTTTTAAGTTTGGATATGAAAGGGATTGCAGGATCAAGTGGATCTGCTTGTACTTCTGGAAGTTTGGATCCTTCTCATGTATTACTGGCTATAGGTCTACCTCATGGAATAGCTCATGGGTCTTTGAGGCTTACTTTAAATGAAGATAACACTAGAGAAGAAATTGATTATGTAGTGGAGAGCTTAGTTGAGATAGTAGATAGACTTAGAATGATGTCACCATTATATGAAAATGTTAAGGGGGAAAATTAAATGTATACAGAAAAGGTAATGGACCATTTTACAAATCCTAGAAATGTAGGAGAAATTCCAAATGCAGATGGGGTAGGAGAAGTAGGTAACGCTAAATGTGGAGACATAATGAAAATCTATTTAGATATAGAAGATGACATAATTAAAGATGTTAAGTTTAAAACTTTTGGATGCGGTTCAGCTATAGCTTCATCAAGTATGGCTACTGAATTAATAAAAGGAAAAACAATCCATGAAGCTATGGAAGTTACCAATAAAGCTGTTGCAGAGGCATTAGATGGTCTTCCGCCAATTAAGATGCATTGTTCTGTTTTAGCAGAAGAAGCTATTAAATCAGCTCTTTTAGACTATGCAAGTAAAAACAACATTCATATAGAGGGCTTAGATGAAGTTGAGTTTACTGATGGAGAACATGACCACGATCATGGGGAGGATTTTGAAGAACTTTAATTAAAATAGGCGGCTTAAGGTCGCCTATTTTAATAGGGGGGATAAATGTGGAAATACAAAATCTATCACTTTTTTTATTTAAAGTGACCAAAATATTTTCTATAGGCTTATTAACTCTAGTTATGTATTATTTAATAAATATAGGAAATAGTTTTTTAGATGAGGATAAGAGAATAAATTTAAATGTGAAAAAATGGAAACCTTTTTTATTAGCTATAGTTGGATTAATTATAGTAGGTCATTTGTTTAAAAAGTATAGTATTTTATCAGATACCTTTTATACGATAATTTTTTCAATAATATTAGCTTACTTATTTAATCCTATTATCAACTACTTTGAAAGTAAAAAGATAAGTAGGTTACATGGAGTCTTAATACTTTACATAATAATACTTGCAATAATAATAATTTTAGCTTTTTTAGTAATTCCTAAATCAAGTCAGGAAATAAAAAAGCTAGTTACAGATATGCCAGTTTATATTAATAAGACAACAGCTTTTTTTGATGGTCTTTATGACAGGTATATCAATCAAATAGGAGAAATGCCTCCTTTATTTGAAGCTATAGAGAATATAGTTAAGGAAAATATAGCTATGCTAGAAGGAATTATGAAAAATGGTTTAAGGTCATTTTTCTTAGGAATAGTTGGAATGTTCTCAAAGGTGGTAAGCATAGTTCTGACTCCTATACTTACTTTATATTTCCTAGTAGATAAGGATTATTTCTTAGATAAAATAAGAAAGTTTATACCTAGTAAGCACTATGAGGAATATATGGGACTAGCTAAAGAAATAGACCAATCCCTATCCATGTTTGTAAGGGGAAGGCTTATAATGGCGGCTTACGTGGGAGTTACAACAACTATAGTACTATTAGTTTTAAATGTAGACTTTGCTTTGGTAATAGGAGTTATAACAGGCTTTGCTGATATAATACCTTATATAGGACCCTTCTTGGGCTTTGTGCCAGCAGTATTTTTTGCCCTGGCAAGTAGTCCAATCAAGGCTCTTGTAATAAGTGTTCTTTTCCTGTTAATCCAGTGGACAGAAAATAATATATTGGCCCCAAAGGTAATTGGGAAAACAACAGGTCTTCATCCTATGGTGGTCTTATTGTCAATAATAATAGGTGGAGGAATGTTTGGGGTTCTGGGCATGATTTTATCAGTTCCATTTGTGGCCGTATCACTAATTTTATATAGGTTTTTCAAGGGTAAGATTAAGTCTAGAAGATTGAAAAACAGGGCTTAAAATTGACAAAAAACTATTTTTAAACTATAATTATATAGATAATGAATAAGATTAAATCGTCTCTTATGAGACGATTTTTTTACAATATATATTATAGGAGAAGGAAGGGATAAGTATGAAAAAAATCGGTTTACACGGAATAAGAACAGAGTTTTTAGAATTTTTTCAAGAAAAAAATCATTTAGTATTAGAAAGTTTTTCATTAGTGCCTAAAAATGACAAATCACTATTATTAATTGGGGCAGGAATGGCCCCATTAAAATCATATTTTACTGGAGAGGCTACTCCACCAAGTAATAGACTTACAACTTGTCAAAAATGTATCAGGACAGGAGATATAGAAAATG
>CAZRYA010000149.1:4526-4898 GCA_964604235.1 uncultured Tissierellaceae bacterium
TTTTTTTGAAATGTTAGGTAACTTTTCCTTCGGAAACTATTTTAAAGAAGAAGCTATAACTTGGGCTTGGGAATTTTTAACAGAGAAACTGGAAATTGAAAAAGACGATCTTTGGGCTACGGTTTACTTAGACGACGATGAAGCAGAAAAAATATGGATAGAAAAAATAGGAATGAGCCCAGAAAAAGTAGTAAGGCTGGGTAAAGAAGATAATTTTTGGGAGTTAGAAGTAGGCCCTTCAGGTCCTTGTTCAGAAATATATGTGGATAGGGGAGAATCTTTTGGTTGTGGTTGTAAAGATTGTAAACCTGGATGTGAATGTGATAGGTTTATTGAAGTTTGGAACTTAGTATTTACCCAGTTTGATAAGGA
>CAZRYA010000150.1:0-4867 GCA_964604235.1 uncultured Tissierellaceae bacterium
AAAGCTCCACTTAAATATATAAAGTCAAAAAATAATTCAAATATTCCGAAAATTCTTTTCATTTTATTACCTCTCTAGATTATTCTTAATAAGACCATTTGATACCCCTTATTAAGGGGCAGTATATACCAAGTCCTTCTAGGAGTCAACAACTTTTATATTTAATTCATTTTTGTAATGACTTTAAATGTTTTTTATTGTTCTTAATAGGTCAATATAAACTATAAAAGGAAGGCTTCTTGCTTTCTTCCAATTTCTCTTTTATCTGGTCTGTTCTTTCATTCAGTTTATCATTAATATTAGATAGGTTTTTATCTAAGTTAGCAAGTTTATCTCTTTTCAAATATGCGTTAACTCCTCTAGATTCATCTAACTTAATTTCCGACTCCAATGTTCTTAATTCCCTACCTAATTTTTTCTTAATAGAAGAAAAGTTTTTTGCCTTGTTTAGATTTAAAGATAAATCTACAACTTGATTTAATCTTTCCTTTTCAAGCTGATCTTTAGTCTTAGGTATTTCATAAGTAAGCTTCTTACCAGTCTCCTTATTAGACTTTAACTGGTCACCTATGATTTTAGAAATTTGCTCCTCTATATTTTTTACTTGATTGTCAAAAGTTTCTAATTGCTCCTTTATAGTCTCTACATCTTTTCAACTTTCCAGTGTCCTAGTGATTAAATCATTTTTACTTTCCATAAGTTTCTGCTTTTGCTTATTTAAGGATTCAATCTTGTTTTTTGACCTAGCTAGAGAACTTATTGAAACCATATCCTGCTTTAGATTCTTATTGGGCCTGATACTTAAAGAAGACCTGTAATCATTAGGTTTAAATTTAGTTTTATAGCCACTTAGATAAGCAAGCTTTAGGCTTAAATTAGAATTTAAATTCAAGTACATAAAATTCACCTTCTTTCTACAAGTTTAGTTTTCTAAGTCCTTAGTCACTTAGAAAGCTAAACTTGTCCTTTAGATTATCTCTAGCCCCATCTCTATATAGTTTACACTGTAAAAAATCTCCCCAAGCCCTATAATCATTTCCATAGTTTTCATATAAATAACTTAATATTTTAGACCCTAGACTGGCACCTATTACATAGTTATGGATATATACAGGGTCTAGGCTCCTGAAGGAATCATAGGCCCATATGGGACTACTAGCAACATCAAAACCAAGCTTACCATAAAATAAACTATAGAGTTCTTCAGCCCTTTCTGGGCTCTTCCAAAGTTCTAATTCATATAAGCCACTTATAGCACATCTAACATAGTCTAAAATCATAATATCTTCAACTATAGCTAGATCTTCCTTATTAAAAAGAATATTTGCCCCTATGTATTCAAACATTACCGCTAAGGATTCATCTATAGCTGATGGTAGAATCCTGAATATACCTGTTTCTTCATTTAACATATATCCTAAGCAATGGCCAAGTTCATGTAGGACTATCCTAATATTTTCTAAAGAATCCAAATCCTCAATCGCCATCCTTATATCCCCTGGCCCTATTTCACTGGCATATCCCGAAAATCCTCCATCTACATACTCTATGGTTAAAGTTTCCATGCTTTCTGCATAGGCCAACTTCTCTAGAAGCTCTCCTATTAAAGTCCTTATATTACTAGTGGATTTCAAATTAGCTAAGCTATCCACGTCTTCAAACCAAGTTTCATAGTCAATATTATATTTTCCAACTAGATATCTGACCCTTTTTATATTGTCATCCAAATAGGAATTTAAAAAGTTTTCCAAATCTAGTTTTTCTATTTCTTCAACATATAAGACTAAATCCACATAGTCTTCAAATCCATATTCCCTAGCCTTCTTATTCCTCAATTTCATCAAGTCTAATACATCATCTTGAATAAGCCTCCCCATAGCTTCCATATAGGAATAGTTGCTTTTAAAATTCTCTTCTTCTAAATCATGGTCATACTGGTCCATGTTATCAATTTTATTTATAAGCTGAGATACTTCTAAATCTTTATCAACTAAATCCTTGAAAATTAGCCTTTTAAAATAATCTGTCTTCCTAGAAGAAATATCTTCATCCCCTTCAATATAGCCTTTAGCTAAAAGATAAACATCCCTATCATATTGAGCAAGATCAACCTTTCCAGACTCAAAGTAATTTTCCCAGACTTTTCCCCTTAATTCATATTGCTTACACATGTAATTCCTTTCAAAATCCTTAGACATATGCATTCTCCTAATGAGTATTTTGTAAAATTCTCTTTCAGTGGTTCAATATGCACCTAAAGGTCAAATTCAAAATGTTGGTAGTCCTTTAGGGAATTCCAATCTCCACCCCAGGTCCAAGCTTTTTCTTTGAATAAGCGGTGGCATAGGTCTCCCTCTTTAATCATACCCTTTTTTAATATTTGCCTATCTAAATACTCCCTTCCCCCTTCAGGCAAAACTATACTATTTTTAATATAGGGGTTCTGGATTGGATTTATATCTATAGCTAAACCATAACTATGTTTAGATAGCTTATTAGTCCCCGTTACTTCCCTATAGTTAAAGGCTGACGAATTATTGTCATCCATAGATTTTTCGTCACTTCCACCATAGTCATCTATTAGGACCATCTTCTCTATGGGATATTTTCCTTCATATAGTAACTTAAATATTTCAAGTACATCATCTGCAATCATCTTATTCACAATCAATTCTCCCAAATGCTCTCTATCATCAAAACCCCAATGACCAACTTGAAGGTATACTAGGTCTTCTAAAGCTACATTTTCGTTATCTACATAGGATACTCCCTCTATCCTAGATAATATTTCCTTATCTATAGGCCTATATGCAAAAACTATTTCTTCTGACTCCATTTTAGATAAGTCTACTGGTGGGGCCTCATTTTCTACTTCCTCTGTTAGCACTCCAGGTAATTTATCATCTAAAATCATATCTTCTCCATTAAAGAATATCAGCCCTAAGCCCATAAATATAAGACTTAATAATACTATATTTCTTATCTTCATCTTTTTCCTCCTATAAATCTAGTAAAATTACCTTTTAAAAGCTCCTTGTTTACAGTAAATATATCATATTTTAACTTTTATTTGTAGGATTTTTAAATCTAGTGATGATAGAATAAAAAACTGAGAACATAAATATTATATATCCTTGAATCTGGTATAATAATTATAAAAGATAAGGAGAGGTTATTTATGGGAACAAAAAAACATTACACTAAGGAATTTAAACAAGATGCAGTTAATTATTATTCATCTGGGAAATCAATCAAAGCAGTAGCAGAAGATCTAAAAATTAATGCTACAGGTCTTAATAACTGGATTCAAAACTCCAAAATGAATGATGGAGTAGTAAATCATAGAGGCTCTGGTAATTACTCATCAGACGCAGAAAAAGAAATTGCAAAACTAAAAAAAGAACTTAGAGACAAAGAGGATGCACTTGAAATACTAAAAAAGGCCATAGGCATACTGAACAAAGATTAACTGAAGGAATATATAAAAAAGTAAAAAATCTATCTAAAGAACGCCGAATTTCAGTTAACAGTGTGCTTAAAATACTAGGCGCTTCATCTTCTGGATATTATGATTATTTAAAAAGAGAAGATTCAAATCAGAAGATTAGAAAGCAACAAGTTAAGCAAGAAATTACAGAGATTTACAATGAATCCAAGCAAATATATGGTGCCCCTAAAATCAAATCTTTAATTCCCTGGGAACAATTGCCCATTGATAAAAATATTCATTTTCATAGTTAGAAATCCACTCTCTTAGAATTTCTCTACTGGTATTGCTAGATTCATGCCTCGGCCACATAAGATATTTAGTAACTTCTGGGTCGGATGCCCAATTTTTATACATAGCATAAGCATCCTCAACTACAAATCTACGGAGTATAAGTCTTTCAGTCTCAAGTTGCCTTGTAGATAAATGTTTCATAAGATCTTTTCCTTTCTATTTGAATCCTGTATTGAATAAAATTATAATGTTAAATCCTGATTTTTCATAGTTTAACCTATACCAATTATAAAATCTTTATATCCTTATTATTAACTTTTAGAATTATCTTAGTATATTTATATAATTACAAACCTATAAATATACTCATAATATTATTTGAAATAGCATCCAATTTTCCAAGTACCTAATATATATTGAATTAACATTTTACTAATCTCTTATTACTTAATATAAGAATTATATTATACTACTGCATAAGATAATACCAATCTAATTTTGCATTTATTCACCTTTAAATGTCAATGTAACTACCTTAACTAAATCCTTTTCTCCAAACTTCGTGGGATCAGAGTAATCCTCAAGAGAGTAGTTTTTCAAAGTTTTTCTACTACTATATACCATAATAGCAACAGGGATTTCTTTATCTATTTATATATATTGGTACTCTTGTAAAAATCCTTTCATAACTACGATTTCTTCTTTATCAAGTATTATTTCATCTGTTATAAATGATGCTCTTCCGATAGTATTTATATTATATTCAATTACATATCCTTTTCTCAATTGCATTGTAAAAGTTCCAAATAACTTATCAATAGGCTCCCTCTCTTTACCTATTGAAATTCCTCCCGTTCCTATGATATCCCATTTTTTAGAATCTCCAAGCTTGTAAACTTTTACCTCCAATGAAATAACTTCTTTAGGTGCATTAAAGGATATAATCTGTGAATTCCCTTCCATACCAAATGACTTTAATATTTGTTTTTCATTGTCTGATAAATCCTAGGGTTGGATTCCTTCTTTTACTGGAAATTATAATATCCACGAAATAAATTATTATTCACTCCTTGTATCTACATAAACCATATCAATACATACGTTCACATCAATATAATTTTTCATGACTTTTTTACGTCCACCTTC
>CAZRYA010000151.1:0-4848 GCA_964604235.1 uncultured Tissierellaceae bacterium
CACTTAGGTCTATCCATCCCAAATAAGTTCCTTGAATATCAGCCATCCTTGCCTTAGGAAGTTGTCTTTCTAAAAATTCTTTTATAGTTAATATATTTCCCTGTAAATATATTAGAAGGTCTTCCAACCATTCTTCACCTTCATTATAAGCAGCCTCAACTGCTACTATACTCATGGGATTTTGTAGGTTTATACTATTTTTTTCAAGAAAGACCCTGTAATCCTCCCTGTACTTTTCATTTGGAATAATTATATTAGATGCCTCCATACTGGCTAAGTTAAAGGTCTTACTTGGAGCTGTACAAGTTATGGTAATATCCTCATATTCCTTCTTTAAAGATGCAAGTATATGGTGGACACTAGGCTTATATACTATGTCATTATGGATTTCATCTGCTATTATTAGGACCTTGTTTTCCAGGCAAATATCCGCCATCCTAATAAGTTCATCCCTAGTCCATACCCTACCAACTGGGTTATGGGGACTACACAGTATGAAAACTCCTACCTTTTCTTCTTTGATTTTCTTTTCAAAATCTTCAAAGTCTATACTATAGTGGCCATTTTTATAGATTAGGTCATTGCTAACTATCTTCCTCCCATTAGATTCAACTATATCCTTAAAGGGATAGTAAACTGGCTCTTGAATTAGAACACTTTCTCCTGGTCTAGTGAAAGTCTGAATTATATAGCTTATTGCTGGAACAATTCCTGGAGTGTAAACTATCCACCTACTATCTATATCCCAATTAAATCTTCTCTTAGTCCAATCTCTTATAGAATTAAAATAAGACTCGGTTCTTAAAGTATAACCGTAAATTCCATGTTTTGCTCTTTCTACAACTGCATCTAATATTGGGTCTGCTACTTTAAAATCCATATCTGCTATCCAAAATGGAAGTAGGTCTCCCCTTCCAAATTGAAATTTTATACTTTCTTCCTGCCATTTTACAGAGTTTGTATTGGTCCTATCTATTATCTCATCAAAATTATACATTAAACTCCTCCTTTTAAAGTCTTAATTACTCCTTATAGATATAATACCCTATAATTTACTTTTGCTCAAAAGACTTTCCCTCCTTAGGAATTTATAAATTGACTCTTGTATAAATTTTCATAAAAACCACCCTTGGCTAGAAGGTCTTCATGGTTGCCTTGCTCTATAATCTTACCATCTTTTAAGACCAGTATAATATCTGCATCTACTATAGTAGACAGCCTATGGGCTATTATAAAACTTGTCTTACCCTCCATCAGCTCTAAAAAGCCCTTTTGGATTTCAATCTCTGTCAGGGTGTCGATATTGCTAGTTGCCTCATCTAAAATTAACATAGGTGGGCTTATAAGCATTGCCCTTGCTATGGTTATAAGCTGCTTTTGTCCCTGGGATATATTTCCCTCATTTTTACTTATGAGACTGTTATAGCCCTCTGGCAATTTGTCTATAAAACTGCTAGAATGTGATTTTTCTATTACCCTCCTTAGGTCTTCATCGCTGGCATTTGGATTTCCATACATTAAATTTTCCTTGATACTTCCTTCAAATAACCAGCTATCTTGTAAGACCATACCAAAAGACCTTCTTAGATCATCTCTCCTTATATCCCTTATGTCTATTCCGTCAATTAAAATCCTACCCCTATCTATATCATAAAACCTCATAAGTAAGTTTATTATGGTAGTCTTTCCCCCACCTGTTGGGCCAACTATGGCCACAGTACTGCCTGCCTTTACATCAATATTTAAATCTTCTATTAGGGGCTTATCCTTATCATAAGAAAAATAAACATTCTCAAATACTATATCCCCTTTAAAATTAACCTCATCATATAAAGGGTTAGCATCTGAAGCTTCCTCTTCTTCATCTAGGATTTTAAATACCCTTTCTGCAGATGCTAGGGCCAGCTGGAACTGGGACATAATACCTGTGATTTCATTTATTGGCTTTGAAAATTGGCTTGAGTATATTAAAAAACTGGATATTTTACCAATTGAAATATGACCATTTATGCTCATAATCCCCCCTATTATACAAACTAAAATATAGGATATATTATTTATAAACCTAGTAGATGGGTTAGTAAGTGATGAATAAAATTGAGCACTTTGCCCATGCTTATATAGTTCTAGGTTTAAACTTTCAAATTGGTCCATAGACCTTTCTTCATAATTAAAGGCCTTTACTATTTTTTGGTTGCCTATTATCTCTTCAATATATCCATTTAGTTCCCCTACTATTCTAGACTGGTCTCTAAACATATTTCTAGACATCTTGTTTATATAAGATGTTATATATATGCAAAGGGGGGTTACTAAAACTATGATTAAACTCATAGGTATACTTAAATAAACCATAAATGCAAAAGACCCCAGTATTACAATAATTCCAGAAAAAAATTGATTGATTCCCTGAAGTATTCCCTCACCAATAAACTCAATATCATTGGTAAACCTACTCATAATATCTCCATGGGAATGAGTATCAAAATAGTTAATAGGCAGGTGGCTAATAACACTAAATACCTCTTCCCTTATATCTTTAACCGTATTATTTCCAATGTGGTTTGCCGTCCTAAGCTGGAGCAGGTTAAATATAGAACTTGAAATGTACATTAGGCCTAAAATTAAGATTAACTTAATTATATAGGGAAAATCCACCTGGTTCTGGCCAATCATTTGGTCAATAGCCTTTCCTGTTAAAAAAGGTGATAATAAAAATAATAAATTACTTAAAAGTGCAAATATCAAAGTCAGGACTAGGTGGAATTTGTACTTTAATATATATTTTGATAATCTTTTTACAGTTTTATCTTTCATCTTGCCCCTCCTTAGTCCCATCAACTTGGGAATGGTATATGTCTTGATAGGTCTTACAAGTTTCCATTAAGTCCTTGTGGCTTCCCTGACCTACTATTTTTCCATTATCCATAACCAAAATCTTATCAGCATTTTTTATTGCACTTACCCTTTGAGACACTATTATAGTAGATCCGCTTATCTCATTTTTCTTAAGGGCCTTTCTTAAATTTACATCTGTCTCATAATCAAGGGCACTTAGGCTATCATCTAGGATTAAAATCTCTGGTCTTTTAATGATTGCCCTTGCTATGGCTATCCTCTGCCTTTGACCACCAGATAAATTTACTCCTCCTTGGTCTACCCTTCCCTGATAACCATCTGCTAAAGCTTCTATAAATTCTTTTGATTGGCTTATTTCTGCTGCTAGTTTTACTTCTTCCATACTTGCTTCTGCCTTGCCCCATTTTATATTATCAAGTATACTTCCAGAAAATAAAATAGACTTTTGTGGGACTAGGCCTATTTTATCTCTTAAATAAGTCTGGGGATAACTTGCTACATCTATTCCATTTACATAGACCTTTCCCTTTGAAGGCTCATAAAACCTTGGAATTAAGTTCAATAAACTGGTCTTACCTGATCCAGTAACACCTATAATGCCTAGAGTCTTGCCTCTTTCCAATTTAAAAGATATGTTCTTTAAGCTTGGTTTACTTCCACCTGCATATGTAAAGTCTACATTTTTAAATTCTAAAATACTTCCATCTTCAACTAGGTCTAGCTTGTTTATGTTTTCCCTATCAACTATAGATGGTTCCATGTTTAATATATCTACCACCCTAGTAGCTGATGCATAGGCTCTAGTAAATAATATTACTAGGTTTGCAACTACAACTAAAGCTATTACGATTAGGTTTATATAGTTAATAAATGCTATTACTTGGCCTTGGGTCATTTCCCCTATATTTATTCTAAAGCCTCCATAGTATATAACTGCTAGTATGGCCATATTAGTAAGGAGACTAGTCATAGGATTTAAAAAACTTGCTATTTTCCCTACCTTTATCAGGTCATCAGTTAGGCCTCCATTGGACTCCCTAAACCTACTTTCTTCATATTCTACCTTGGCATATCCACGAATCACCCTTACACCCATAAGATTTTCCCTTAGGACTTGGCCTAGCCTATCTAATTTAGCTTGAACTGACTTATATAGAGGTATGGATTTATACATTATCAAATATAAAAAAATTATAAATATTGGAAGGAGAATTAATATTACAATTGACAATTTAAAGTCTAAAGACATGGCCATAATAAGGCCACCTATACATAAAAATGGTGCCCTGACAACCAGTCTTATAAGCATTGCAACGGCTATTTGCAATTGGTTCACATCATTTATTATCCTATTTATTAAGGATGGTGTCCCTATTTTATCTATGTCTTCATAAGAAAATTCACTTATCTGTTTAAACAATCCATTTCTAAGCTCCGTCCCAAAACCTTGGGATGCCTTTGAAGCATAATACTGGCACAAGTAGGCCGATAATAGTCCTACTGTGGCTATTATTAACATAAGGCTCCCTATTTTAACTACATAGGCCTTATCAGCTGACCCAATCCCCCTATCTATTATTAAAACCATTAGGGTTGGTATCATAAGTTCAAATATTGCCTCTAATAGTTTAAATAAGGGCCCTAATACCAATTCTTTTTTGTAGGGTTTTAAATACTCCCTTAGCTTGTACATTTATCTTCCTCCTAAGTTTACAGTATAATACTTTGACTTCCCACTGGCTGACATATATAATTATAACAAGAAAATACCTATACCTAAAATACTTAAATAGTCATACTGTCATAGCTAAAAAGCATACTGAAAGTTGGTGAATTATGGATATTAGACAATTAAAATACTTTGTTGCAATTGCAGAAGAAGAACAGATTACAAGGGCTGCCAAAAAACTCCACCTAGCTCAACCTCATTTAAGCAGACAGTTAAAACTACTTGAAGAAGAACTGGGTGTTAGTTTAGTTGAAAGGGGA
>CAZRYA010000152.1:0-4819 GCA_964604235.1 uncultured Tissierellaceae bacterium
TCCCAGTCTTCATTAGCCTGGGATCTTTTTAAAGAATCTAAAACATCTTTAGGTAGAAAATAATTGGCTTCCATAACTAATCTCTTAACCTCATCTGTTATAAGATTTGAATTTATCTGCCTCATATTAATACCCTCTCCTATTTTACTTTCTTCTATTAGCTAAAGCTAATACTCTATTCATTTCATTGTTCATAAGCATTATACCTTCATCTACGCCCATTCCTGGCTTAGCTAATACTTGGGTAGCTCCACAAGCCATTGCAATGTTTGCACATATCTCAGCACTTCTGCTGGTTTCATTACAAGTACCTCCTAAATAAGCCCCTACTCCCACTTCATTACAGAATTGTAAAGCCTCTATAGAGTTGTTTATTCCACCTAAATCTGGACTCTTAACTTGAATCATGTGGCCAGCTTTATTTTCTGCAAAGAATTTAACATCCTCTAATGTATTACACCATTCGTCTGCTACTAACTCAACATCTATATTATTATCATCTAAGCTCTTAGTTAAGTCTCTTAAAGCTTCCATTTGTCCTTGTCTACTACCTACATCCATTGGTCCTTCTATTCTAAGTTTAAATGGTTTTGCTGCTTCCTCCAGACTTGCCAAGTAGTCAGTCATCTTTTGAGTATCATTATCTAGTAATTCTCCAATAGTACCATAAACATCTATATGGAATATTGGGTTATAATCTTCCCTTAATCTAAAAGTCAGAACCCTATCTCTTAACCATTCAATATATTCCTTAAGTTTTTCACCTTTTAAGCCTAATTTAGTTTCAACATGGTTAAATAAACCATGAGGCATAACGTCAGACTCTTTAATAATCATCTTATCTGCATTTAAATACCTATCATCTCCTGATTGAGTAAATATAGGAATTCTCTTTAACTCTATTTCTGTTCCATAGTCTTCTTTTATAATTTCAGCCATAGTTTTTTTCTTAGCTTTTGCTGATGCATCTAGTAGTGCTTGAGTAAGTCCATATCTAATAGCAGTATGTAACCTTTCTCCATTTATCTTCATCTTGTCTACTTCTTCAGCCAATCCTTTAAAATCAGTTGTTTCCTTTCCTATTAACTCATCTCTTATTTCCCCTTCAATTAATGGTATAAAATCCTTTGCTAAAAATAAAGGGTCACGTCCACCTGCTCCTGAATACTGAACTGCTGCACAATCTCCAAAAGCAACTTGTCCATCGTCTAAGATTATCATAACTGAAATACTTTCACCTGGCTGTCTTATTGATGTAAATTTATCTGTCACTGGTTCACCAATATAGAATAAGCCATCATTTTTGGCACCTTGTTTAATAGCTTTTTGATCGTCAAAATAAAATCCTGTTTTACCTGGTGAACAAACAATATCTACTATTTTCATTTTTACATTCCTCCCTTTGGTCTTCCTATTAATTTACCTGAACTTACTGCAAAAATATCATCTACTGTCATTTGGAAACTAACTTCCCTGTTTTCATATCTTGCTCTTTCTTCTAATACTCCCTTGTTGAAATCTATTAAATCTTTACTGAATGGTATATTACCAGTCATTAAATACCTAACAGCACCATTATTATCCCTTGCTGGCATCATATGTCCTGCATTGTATTTTGATGGGCCAAAAGGAATATCTACTACTCCATGTTCAAATCCTTTTACTGTTCCTATGATTAAGTCGCCATTTCCTAATTCAAATAATTTATCTATCATACACTTAGTCTCTGCTTTAATGATTTGTATTTCCTTCTCCAATTCTCTACTCATTGGCATCCTTTGACCCTCTAAAAGATTTAGTGTCATTTTTGTAGCCTTAATTCCTGCTGCATTGGCCTCTTTAGTAGGAATCCCAATTGCTTCATGAGGTGTTTTTACTATTACTTTTGTTGCTCCTGCTAGGGCTGCTGCCGTTGAACCCAGTGAGATTACACCAAAAGCCTTAGACTCATCTTCTGGGAATCCTCCCATCCATTGATGGAATACAGTTGTAACAAATACATCATTATATCCATATTCCTTAAGGTACTCTATTGTTTGCTCTTCTAAGGCTCTAATAGCTGCTACGTCTTGAATTAAGTTACCACATTGACCATAACCTACCGTTATGTTTTTTACCCCTTGCTCAGCTGCTAAGAGAGCTTCTATTATAGCAACAACATTAGAAGTGGATGGTGGTACTAGGGTCCCTGTTAAAGGTCCAAAAGGTTCTCTATTTATAGAAACTCCCTGTTCTTCATAGAAACCTACTATCCTATCACAATACTGCCAATCTTTAAGGGTTTTTTCTAGTGATACACTTTTTGCATAAGGTATATTATAACTAATTCCGCCACCTTCATTTGAAGTCCAACCAGCTGCATGGATTATTTCTGTAAGTAGCCTTGCATCTGGAGTACCATGTCTTGCTTGTAGTGGTTTGTCTACGGATTCTAAAACTTCTCTACATCCTTTAACTCCATGGTTTACTACTGGGAACCCATTTAATAATGACCTTCCAGCCTTTATTGACTCTTCAATACCTACTTGACACTCATCATATCTATTTTGTCTTGTATATGAGTCTACAGTAGAAGGTAGTAAGTCTGCTCCTCCTTCGCTTGATAAGAAGTTTAAAAGTTCAACATGCTTTTGTATCAAAGCAACCCCAGCTCTTGGTTGAGCTAAAGTTATCTTGTTTTCTTTGGCTTTCTTTAGTTTTAAGGCAAAGTTTTTATCCTCTGGTAGCTTTTTTAAATAGTCTACAGCTTCTTGTAAGTTTACTTCTTTACCAGTTTCCCATTGAGATAGTACCTCTTCTCTCTCTCTAAAAAACTCATCCTCTGTAAGTTTTTTATTCTTCAAATTCACTTATAATTCCCCCTAATTTATATATTTCTTTAACATTCGTACAGCCATATTTTCATCTATCATGGTCAAAAGCCCCATTGCAGATAATATATACTCTTTATCAACTAAAATCTTTGGATATCTTGGTTTTAATGATTCTGGATCTTCCATAGTAAATAGGGAAGCTTTTAATATTTCTTCAGGTTCCTTACTATTTACTAGCACTCCTCCAGTACCAACTATGTAAGGTAATTCCATTAAATCTTTTCCCTCTTGAGAAAACATCATACCCATAGGAGTATAAACAGAGCTAACTCTTCCAGCATGTCTTGCCATGGAAATATCAGCGCAAACCTTTGCAATAGCTTCATCAAAAATAATATCTTTCTCTTCTATAGAAACAAAGCTTGTATTGTTATGTCTTTTACTAAATTCATCTTCTAAATTATAATCATCAATGCTTAAATACTTCCTCATTACCCTCTTACCAGACACATTGTAAACAGCCATTGCCGAATATCTCATGCCTAAATCACCTTCAACAGTCCTCTTAGCAAGTGGCTCTTCTAAACCTTGTAATATAACTCCCGCTTTTGACGGATCTCCATCTGCTATAGAGTGGATATCTGTCGTAGCTCCTCCAATATCAACTACTACTAAGTCTCCTATGCCATCCTCATCTTTTGTCCCTCTAGACAAAGCATGGGCAGCCTTTAAAACCGAAGCTGGTGTAGGCATTACAACTTCTGATATTGATTCTTCTATGTTGTCCATGCCCTTTGCCTTAGTTATATTTTTCATAAATATTTCTCTAATGGTTTCTCTAGCCGGTTCTACATTTATAGTATTCAAATTTGGCATTACATTTTCTGTAACATGATATATTATTCCCGATTTATCAAAAATATTTATAAGTTGGTCATTTGCAGATTTATTTCCAGCTATAACTACTGGAATTTCTAGCTTATGAGTCCCTATCATCTGGGCATTGTGGATTATACACTGGTCGTTTCCACCATTTGTTCCACCTGCAAGCAAAATCATATCTGCATTGGAGTTTTTTATCTCCAATAGCTCTTCATTATTTAAGTTGTAACTATAGGTTTTAATAACCCTGGCTCCTGCTCCCAGTGCTGCCCTCTTAGCTGCTTCTGCTGTAAGTTCAGGTACTAGGCCTATGGCAATTATTTTTAAACCTCCAGCTGCTGATGAACAAGCAAGTTTTTTTACAACCTTGTAGTCTCCATTAACTTTTTCATTTAATTTATCCAAGGCATTTTTATAACCTTCATATACATTGGTTTCTATAGTTGTATAAGACTTTCCTGTAGCTATTACCTCTTCTTTATCTACATCTACTAAAGTCAGTTTAGTAAAAGTACTTCCAAAGTCTATAAAAAGATAAGTATTCATTTTTATCCCTCAATTTTTATTAATATAAATCTTCTTTTAAGTCTCTAACAGTAGTCTCTACAGTAGTTCCTGGTGGATATACCCTATCAAATCCCATATCTCTAAATCTCTTATAGACATCTTCCCACTGTTGCTTACCAACTACTATATTACCACCTACATATAATAGTATGTCTTTTAATCCTGCTTCATCACATTTTTCCCTCATACCCCTACAGTCAATTTCTCCATGACCATATAAAGATGACACCATTATAACATCTGCATTGGTTTCAACTGCTGCATTGATGAAATCTTCTTGTGGTGACAAGACTCCTATATTAATAATTTCAAATCCTGCATCTGTCAAAGAAAAGTCCAGAATCTTATTTCCTACTGCATGACAATCTGATCCTATTACCCCTAGGACAATTTTTTTCTTTTCCAATTTCATTATCCTCCTTTTTACTATTAAATAGATAAATTATTCTTATATATTAATTAGGCAACTCCTAATTAATTTCAATATTAACATATATCATCCAAAAAACAAGTATTAAATATTTTTTAACCCACATATTCTGTAGGCAATTTTTGAA
>CAZRYA010000153.1:0-4798 GCA_964604235.1 uncultured Tissierellaceae bacterium
TCGAGGTGCAAGAAGCTTAGAGAGTCCGGTAGGACTTTTTGAAGAAAATCTTAGAAAATATGCAAGACTTGCTGTTGAGGTAGGAATTAATTTAAAAGAAAAAGAAGGACTTATTTTAAATGGAAATATAAACTCTCTAGAAATTTCTAGATATATCGTAGAAGAAGCTTATAAACTAGGGGCTAAAGATGTTATTTTCCAGTTTAACGATGATGAAATGAGCCTTATAAGATATGAAAATGCCAAGGACTTTGCATTTGACCAATATCCTAAATGGAAGGTGGATTATTTAGAATCTATGTATAAAGACAACTACCACCACTTATTTATACTTTCATCTGACCCTAATCTCTTAAAAGATATTGATGGAGATTTAATAGCCAGGGACCAGAAAGTAAGATCTGAAGCTATGTCTCAAGTTATGAGTTACAGGATGACAGGTAAGACTAAATGGAATATAATTGCAGTACCATCTCCTGAATGGGCCCTGTCAGTTTTTCCTGACCTAAGTCCAGAAGATGCAATGGATAAACTTTGGGAAAATGTTTTTGCTGCTACTAGGGTTAGTTTAGAAGACCCTGTAGAAGGATGGAAAACTCATGACAAGAACTTAAAAAAATATAGAAATTACTTAAATGATAAGGATTTTGAAAAACTTCACTTTTTATCTAAAGATACAGATTTAGAAGTATACCTAGCCCAAGATCACTTTTGGATGGGTGGGTCTAAGGAAAGCCTTAGTGGAGATCCTTATGTTGCCAATATTCCTACTGAGGAAGTCTTTACTACACCTTACAAGACTAAGGTAAATGGTTTCGTAAAATCTACTAAACCTCTTTCTTTAAATGGAAAGCTTATAAATGATTTTGGCTTTACTTTTAAAGATGGTAAAGTTGTAGATTTTTATGCTGACCAAGGTTATGATACTTTAAAAAACTTACTTGAAAATGATGAAGGAGCTGTTTACTTAGGTGAAGTTGCCCTTGTACAAGATGATTCACCTATTTCAAATACCAATTTACTTTTTAATGAAACCCTGTTTGATGAAAATGCTTCCTGCCACTTGGCCTTGGGGAGAGCCTATCCTTATGCTATGAAAAACGGTTCTAATATGACTGAAGACCAACTTAAGGCTAAGGGGTCTAACTATAGTTTAATCCATGTGGACTTTATGATAGGTTCACCTGACCTTGAAATTATAGCCTATGAAAAAGATGGGTCTAGTATTAAACTATTTGAAAATGGAAACTGGACTTTTTAAATACAGTAGAAACCACTAAATCAAAAGATTTAGTGGTTTCTACTGTATTTATTCCTATACTCTAATTGAGATAAACCTTCTTTGTTTTTAAAGACCCTACTAAAATAATGCTGGCTATTAAAACCTACCTTTTTAGATATTTCTCCTATATTAGAATAAAAACTAGGATCTAAAAGTATTTCCTTGGCCTTTGCAAGTCTTATATAGGTTAGATAGTCAATAAAAGTGCTACCTAACTCTTCTTTCATTAACTTAGTTAAATAGTTTTTATTTATATTAAATAGTTTAGCTGTATTATCTAGTGTTACTTCTGAATTGCCGTAATTTTCCTCTATATACTTTTTAACCCTCTTGCTTATGCCAGATAAATTATCTTCCACCAAATCTTCCCCTAAGTCTTCACTATCTAATTCTTGTTTTAAATCAAGTAGTATCTTATACAAGTCTGTTTTTGGAATAGGTTTTAATAAATAATCATAAACTTTAAGTTTAAGAGCCTTTCTAGTATATTCAAAATCATCATAACCACTTATTATAATGGTCTTTGCCTTAGGATGTCTACTATTTAGTTTTTGAATCATATCCAAACCATTTACTTCTGGCATATTAATGTCCATTAAGAACACATCCACCTGGCTTCCTTCTAGTAAAACTAATAAGTCACTATATGAGCCTGCTTCTCCTATAAGCTCATAGCCTAAATCAAACTCATCAATCCACCTACCTATCCCCCTTCTAATTTTAGGTTCGTCATCTACAATTACAAGCTTATACATAGAAATCCTCCTTAATAATTGGACTAGTTACTAGAACTTTTACCCCATCACAAGTATTGTAAATATCTAAACCATAGTCATTTCCAAAAGCTAACTTTAACCTTTGATTTACAGAATATAATCCAAAGCCAATCTTTCTACTTGAAGTTTGATCATTTAAACTCTCATAAATTTCTTTCATTCTATCAAGCCCTATCCCTTGGCCCTTATTTATTACCTCTATAATTAAATTGCTTTTCTTTTCAAAGATATCTATTTCAATTTTAAATTCTTCACTTTTATCAACATATCTTCCATAATTTAAAGCATTTTCTACCAGTGGCTGGAGTATTACTTTAATTATCTTATAATCCAATATCTCTTTCTTATAATTTATCTCACACTTAATTTTCTCCTCAAATCTCGACTCATATATCTTAAGGTGAATTTTAATATGAACCAGCTCTTCCCTTATACTAATATAGTTTTCCCCACTGCTTAGGCCTACTCGAAAATAACTAGCTAAGGCCTCTATTAATTCAACAACTTCTTCCATGTTTGATTCAATAGCCGACCATTTAATTGTATCCAAGGTGTTATATAAAAAGTGGGGATTTATTTGTTCTTGAACTAGCTTAAATTCAATTTCTTTCTTTTCAAATTTAGCCTCATAAAGTCTATCTAACATCCTATCAAAACCTTTTTGTAAGTTACCTAGCTCGTCCTTCCTATAGTTAGTAAATCTTATATCGAAATTTCCCCCTTCAACCTTCCCCATAGTTTCCTCCATGCTTTTTATGGGTTTTACTATGGAGGAGCTAAACAAACTTAAAAGTAATACTAGGGTCGATCCTATAATTATTCCTATAATTACAACAGAATGCTTAAGTCTTTCTGAAGACTCATAAAGTCTACCGCTTGGTATATTAAAGTGAATAGTCCAACCATTTGAAAATTCAATCGGAGCTGAAAACCCAAAAACCTTTCCACTTGTAATTAGCAGATTATTTCCACCTATAGGTTTTCCTTCCCCATCATATATGATACTACTTCCATTATAAACTTTTATTTCTTCAGAGATTTCTTTTATTGTTTCAATTGGTACAGCAGCTGAAATATATGAAATATCTTCCACACTTGATTCAATCTTGTATAAAATTATTACAATATCTTTTTCATTAGATTTAGATTTTATAGGATTGCTTATTACAAAATTAGAATCTCCCATTAAAACCCTTTCGTAATAATCCCTGTTGTTTACAGTAAATTTACTCCCATCACTCACATAGATATCACCATTTGTATCAATAAGCCCCATGGATTCATAATTGTCATTTTTACTAGCTATCCTAGCTAAAAATGACAAAGCCTCTTCTTTATTTAAATCTAACTCATATATTTCGTATGCTAAAGCCCCTACATCCTCCACTCTTTCCCTTAGCCAGAATGAAATCTGTTCTGATTTGGCATTAACTATTTCTTGAGTTAGTTCCTTGCTCATAGGAACTACTGATTGATTCATTTCCTTATCTATTACCAGAGTCAATAGTAAAAATAGTATTAAAAAACTTAAAATTATATAAGTGTTTATTTCCTTTTGTATGGATTTCAAATCAATACCTCCCAATTAAAAATAGGACTATAGTCTTATAGTCCTATTATATTATAGAGTCTCTAAATATTGTAGTGATTATTTTGTAATATTCTTTCCAGCAATCCTCCCAAAAACAACTACATCTGTTATTGCATTTCCACCTAATCTATTTGTTCCGTGAATCCCACCAGTAACTTCTCCTGCTGCAAAAAGCCCTGGAATAATATTCCCCTTTTCATCCAATACATTGGCATCTTGATTTATTACAAGTCCTCCCATAGTGTGGTGGATAGAAGGAGTTACCTTTTGTATGTAAAAAGGTCCTGTTTTTATCTTCCTTAACTCTCCCCTCCTATTAAAATCTGTATCCTCTCCTTGGTCTACATCACTATTATACTTGTTAATACTAGCTATAAAATCCTTTTGATCTAAATCATAATGCTTAGCCAAATCTTCTAAAGTATCAGCCTTAAATATCACATCTTGCTTTTCCATATTAGTAAATTCATCTTTGTGAACCTCTGTCATATTTCCCACGCTCTCAACTTCCTGGCCCCAAACTAGATAGGCTTGTCCATTGGTTTGATTTAAAATAGCCTTAGATATAACATCTCTCCTATCCATTTCCTCTACAAAACGATTAGCCTCTTGATTTACCAATAAGGCACCATCAAATCTAGAATTCGCTACATAGGATATTATACCTGTCTTAGGATTATAAGTGGGATATGTTTGAATGTATTCCATATGAATTAAATCTCCACCAACTTTTTCCGCCATTATAATACCATCACCTGTAGTAGCAGATATGTCTGTAGTTTTATATTTATCATCCTTATCTGGATCATATTTTACCCTTAATTCCTTATTGGCCCCAAAACCACCAGACGCTATAATAACTCCCTTATTAGCATTAAAAGTTAACTCCTGGCCTCCCGCATTTATAGCCTTAACCCCTACAACCCTTCCATTCTTAAGTATTAAGTCTTCTGCCTTAGTTTCAGTTTTTATTTCTACACCTAGGCCTTGTCCAAAGCTAGCAAGCTTACTAATAAGTTCTACTCCTGTATTATTTTTAGGTATAAGGGCCCTTGGTACCGAATGACCTCCAAATTGCTGTAACCTATCTGGCATAAATTCTACATCTTCAACTAGCCAATCTATAGTTTCCAAAGCATTTTCCCCTAT
>CAZRYA010000154.1:0-4682 GCA_964604235.1 uncultured Tissierellaceae bacterium
ACTCTGTTCCTCTTAATTATATTTATTCGATTCTTAACTTAATGACATTGCCCTTTGGCCTCCTTTTTTATTCCCTATTTCATATTTGATTTTTTATTACAGAAAAATTCAAGTGTAGGTGCTAGTAGCATGGCTACAAATCCCCCTGAAAATCCATTATTATATAGGTGCATACCTCCGTGGGTAAGGACCAAATTTGGGGCAATTATAATATGCATCATTCCAGCCACTAGTCCAGCCAATGGGCCATAGGCTCCAGAAATTGGAGCTAGGGTGGTGCCGAATAAGGCTGATATTACAACACTTGTACTATTAGTTGTGTATATGGGAAGTTTAGATCCTAAAAATATTCCAAGCATTACTGGTATAGAGTTCTGAGGGTTCTTTCCAAATGATGCAAAGGCTGCAGCTGTTATAATTCCAGCAGCAATAGGTCCATTGAATTTAGCTTGAACTATTAGGACATAAATTATAGAAATTAAACCCATTGCCCCTATATTCATATAGGCTACTCCATAACCTAGGTCCTCTATAAAGTGAGAAAATCCTCTACCTGTATAATGAAAAACCCTACCATATCCTTTAAAGCTTCCACCGTTTATCAAGTAGCCTATACCAATATAGGATAGAAATACAAGGCTAAGTCCAATAAGAAGGAGCATATGATAGTCAGTTGAAAGAACTGATTGGGTTTCGAAAACTACTCCCATAGCCTTCATAAGAGAGGCTATAAAAACCCCCATAATTCCTCCTACAAAACCTATGTTGTAGAGATTATAACCATCATGGGATTTTACTAGGTGGTTGGCTAAGGGCACTACAAAAAAACCAATACTAATTCCTACTAGTATTCCTAGGGGAATAGATATATAATAATTAAGATTTAGACCAAAACAAATTTTTGTTACAACTGGGCCAAGAGTGGTAACGAAGTATACAGGAACGAAAACTTTAGAAATTGGAGTTTGGCTATACTTGCTAAAAATGTAGCCTCCTATAAAAATAGGCCAAACATTAAATATGTTTTTACCCATAAAGGCAAAACCAGCAATTGTTATAATTGCAGAAATAAGTGGTCCATTTAAAGGGACCTTGAAAATATAGACCAGTGCCAGGGTTGCAATTGTAGTAAGTCCTACATTGAGCAGGGTTGGAAATAGTCCAACAACTTCTAGATAATCTACTAGAAGTACATCTGGAAATAAGATTAAGTCAAGTAACCCTTTAAATAATTCTTTAGGTGAAGAAAAAATAAAGCTTATAATAACTAAAATAACTGGGAAAAAACCTAAGATAAAAAGGTTTGTTTCATACTGTGAAGTATTTGGCTTGTTCATGAAGACCTCCTATTATATAATTTACTTTGATATTATAGCATAGGATACTATAAAAAAGAACAGAGAATAATTGAAAGGGGCTTATAATATGAAATGGACTTTAGAAGCAAAAGAAAAAATAAAAGATTATCCCTATTATGCCAGGGCTAGTATAAGAAAAAAATCTCAAGTTATGGCTAGGAAAAAAGCTTTAGAATGTGTTGATTTAAGACTTGTAGAAGAGGCTATAAGTCAAGTTGATATAGATGAGATGTTAAAAATAGAAGAAAATTGGAATCAAATAGATTTTAATGAAAATATAGATGTAGCTTTTTGTGGAGGGGTAAGAGGATGCTCTCTTTCTCTGATGGATGATATAAAAGTGGGAATAGAATTATTTAGAATTTTAGAAGAAGAGGATATAGGACTTATGATAGAAGAAGCTAAGGCAAGTAGGAAGACTTTTCATAAGACCTTTAAGGGAGGAGTAAGTGGATGTCCAAATTCTTGCTCTCAGCCACAAATAAAAGATATTTCCATAGTAGGTTTTATGAGGCCTAACTTAGATTTAAGCAAGTGTGTTAGGTGTAGAAAGTGTATGGGCAAGTGCCCTGAAGGGGCAATAACTTTAAATGAAAATATTTCTATAGACTATGAAAATTGTCTTGATTGTGGAAAGTGTATAAAAATATGTCCTACTGGTGGAATAAGAACCATGGAAAAAGGGTATAAGTTATATATTGGGGGTAAATTGGGAAGAAGGCCAGCTTTGGCATCTTTATACGGAGAGTATTCTAGTATGGAAGAGATGGAGAAAGACTTGAGTTATATTTTATCTATCTACAAGGAAGCATTGATTGAATCCAAAGTTTTTAGGAATCTATTAGAAGAAAAAGAGATTATATAATATATTAGGTCTTTATAATATGTCTTTTATGGAATATAATGGTAGGGCAAGTATTAGGAGGAATTATTGGATGTATAGGATTGATTATGGAATATTAAGAAGTAGGGTGGAAGATGAAGACATATTAAAAAGGGGCAAAGAGTTATTTAATATAGGCCTAGTTTCTAGGGTAAGGGCCAATGGTCAGAGGACTTATTTTCAAGGGGAAGTTAAGTTGGAGGGTCTCTATGAACCTAAGGTTAAGTTTGACGAAAATGGATATATTAAGATAACCAATTGTAATTGTAGTAATTTCAATAATAAGATAGGGGACTGTGAGCATATTATTTCTATGTTCTATTTTATTGATGAATTTGCTAGGGAAGAAAGAGAGCAACAAGATAGGTCTAAAAGGGTAGATTCTTTGATTGAATACTATGAAGACTTAAATTTAAATATAAAGAAAAATATAAATGTTGAATATACCTTAGAACTTGAAGTTGAGAATTATTCCATAGCAGGAGCCTATTTAAATTTGAGGATAGGCGATGATAAGTTGTATATAGTTCAAAACATATATGAACTAATAAAGATAATAGAGCTAGATGAGGTTTGTGATTTTGGTAAACACTTTACCTATAATCCTTCAGTATATAAATTTAAAGAAGAAGATAAAAAGATGATGGATCTTATTTCATTAATATATGATATTAAGTCCGAAGATAGTATTAATACATCCCAAAGGAGACTTTATTTAACAGAGAACTTGCTGAGTAGGTTTTTTGATTATTTGGGAGATACAAGGGTCAACTTTATATTGGGAGATAGGAGATTTTTAAAGCAGTCTATAATTAGAGAATTTCCAATACTAGAGCTAGATCTAGAAAAGAAAGAAGATAGCTTTATTTTAAAAAATACATCGGATGACATGGTATTATTTTTAGATACTAAGAAAGAATACTTATTTTATAATGAAACTTTTTATGAAATTCCAGTTGATTATAGGAAGACTGTCTATCCTGTATATAAGGAAATAATAGTAAGTAATAATAAGATCGAAATAGAAGAAAAGAATAGGGTTAAGTTTATATCCCATGTAATAAACAATATAAATTCTAATATATTTATAAATATAGATGACGAAATTCAAGGAATGATCTATAAGGAAAAGTTAGATGTTGCCATTTATTTTGATAAGGATGAAACTAATGTAGTTGGAGAAGTTAGGTTTATATATGGAGATATTAATATAAATCCCTTTAGTATGAATTTAGAAAATATCCATAAAGATAAGATTTTAATAAGGGATATGGAAAGGGAGACTGGTATTTTATCCTTACTTGAAGAAGCAAACTTTAAGGTCTTAAATGGTGAAATTTATTTAGATAATGACGAAAATATTTATGATTTAATAACTAATATAATACCTAAGGTGCAAGAAGTTGCAGAGATATATTATTCTGATGATTTTAAAAATATAAAGATAAGGAGTAAAGAAAGTTTAATTGTGAATATGTCTTTAAATAATGACATAGATATGTTGGAATTTAGCTTTCAACTAGAGGGAGAGAGTAAGTTAGACCCAGATTTGTTACTAAAGTATTTTAGGACTAATAAAAAATTCTATAGGTTGGAAGATGGGTCTTTTCTTCCTTTGAATTTTGAAGATAAGATATTTGAAGAAATTTTAAAGGAAGATAATGTAGAATTTATAGAAGATAAGATATTTATACCAAAGTATAAGGGAATTTATTTTAACAGCCTATTAAATGAACAGGCTCATAGGGTATCAGATGAATTTAAAGAATTTGTAGAAGATATTCAGAGGGAAGTAGACTATCCTGTTCCTGACAATTTGAAGGGCGTGCTGAAAGACTACCAGGTTCAAGGATTTAATTGGCTGAAACATATGTCGAGTTTAGGTTTAGGTGGAATATTGGCAGATGATATGGGCCTTGGGAAAACCATTCAAATAATAGCCTACTTATTATCTGAAAAATCTGAGGCTGACATAAAGGCCTTAATAGTAGTTCCTACATCATTGGTTTACAATTGGAAGGAAGAGATAAATAAGTTCAGTGATGGTAAGCTAAATACATTAATAGTTTCAGGTAATAAGGACGAAAGATTAGATAAAATAAAAAAATCAGATAAATTTGATGTACTTATAACTTCATATCCTCTTATTAAAAATGATATAGATACTTATGAGAGCATTGATTTTACACATTTTATTATAGATGAGGGCCAAAATATAAAGAATAGTTTTTCTAAAAATTCTAAGGCTGTAAAGAGGATAAAAGCAAATAACTACTTCTGTGTAACAGGTACTCCTATGGAAAATTCTCTATCAGAATTATGGTCATTGTTTGACTTTCTTATGCCAGGCTACCTTTATAGTAGAAGGCGTTTTATGGAGGAATATGAAAAGCCCATTTATAAATTTGATGATGAGGCAAGCCTGGAAAATTTAAATGAAA
>CAZRYA010000155.1:0-4329 GCA_964604235.1 uncultured Tissierellaceae bacterium
TAATAGTGACTTAGGACTTCATGCATCATTAAAAGATGGAAAAATAGATTTTATTTCTTTAGATAATTCAAATCTTTTAGCAATGGATAAAGAAAATGGAAATTATGCTGAAATAAAGATAAATGGAGTAAAGGTTGAAGGAAAAAACATTACTAGCAATACCATTGATTTTAATGGAATGAAAATAGACTTGAAGTCGGAAAATAGATATGAGCTTGGTGCAGATGGTAATAAGATAAAGGATAAGCCTATAGAGAAGGCTATTACAACTATTAAGGTTGAATCTAATGTTGATGCCATGATGGAAAAAATAGAAAAGTTCGTAGAAGATTATAATGCTTTAATGGATTCTATCTCTTTAGTTACAAGTGAGAAAAAATACTCTTCCTATAAGCCCCTATCTCAAGAAGAGAAAAAGGCTATGCATGAAGATGATGTAAAGCTTTGGGAGCAAAAAGCTAAGTCTGGATTAATGAATGGTAACGAGCAGTTAAATAAAATGACCCAGAATATAAGGTCTGATATGTATAGGACGGTGGAAGGCGTAAGTGGAGAGTTTTACCACATTACTCAAATTGGTATAACAACAGAAAAGTACTCAAAGGGAGCAAGTGGTGGAAAGCTTCAAATAGATAGGGAAAAATTAAGAGAGGCTTTAGAAGCAGATCCAGAAGGTGTAATGGAGTTACTTTTTAAAGAAGAGGGAAAAAGCACTGCTGATGGAGATAAAAATAAAAGTGTAAATAGTACTATGAATAAGGGAGTATTTACTTCCATGTATGACAATATGATAGACGGAATGAAGTCAATTATAGACAAGTCTGGTACTGGGGATTCTGCAGACCTTTATAGAAATGTTAAATCTAATATACTCATAGATTTTGTTACAAAGAAATCTAGTATTTCTGATTTAGATAAAGAGTTAAATGATATGAATAAAAAAATAGATGATTTAAATATATTACTTGCAAGAAAAGAAGATTCATATTATGCTAGATTTACAGCAATGGAGAAGTATATTCAAAAGATGAGCAGTCAAAGTGCATGGATTGGCCAGCAAATGATGTAAAGGGGAGAAATGGATGACTTACGAAGCAGCTAATAAGTATAAGCAAAATAGCATATCTACAGCAACACCAGAGGAATTAACTCTTATGCTTTATGATGGGGCTATTAAGTTTATGAATATTGGAAAGTACAATATTGAAAATAAGGATATTTCTAAAAAAAATGAAGCCCTTGTTAGAGCTCAGGATATAGTAAATGAGCTAAAGTATTCATTGAATATGGACTATGAAATATCCAAGGAAATAAGCCCACTATATGATTTTGTCCTAGATAAGCTTATAGATGGAAATATAAAAATGGATATCAATAGCATTGATGAAGCTTTAGTAGTCATTACGGACATGAGAGATACTTGGAAGGAAGTAATGAAGGAAGTAAAGCAAGGGGCTTATAAGAATAGATAGGGGTGGACTTATGGATAGAGTAGATAGGTTAATATCTATTTCAAATGAAAAGAAATCTTATCTTGATCAAATGTTTCAACTATCTAAAAAACAGGAAGCTATAATAAAAAATGATGACTTATCTGAATTGGACTCTATATTAAATGATAGGGACTCCTTGATGAAGAAGATTGATAGACTTGATTTAGAATTTCTAGAAATTTATAAGGATATTTTAGCCAGTGAAAAAGTGGAGAATATTTATGATATAGATGTGGATAAGTTTACAAATATTAAAGACCTAAAAAAAGTTGTTGGGACTATAAGAGATATTTTGAAGGAAATAGACATTTTAGATAAAAATAATATGTCCAATATAAATAAGGCTTTTGAAGAAGTTCAGTCTAATCTAAAACAGATAAAGACAGGGCAGAAGCTCTATAAGGGTTACAGTATGGAAGTAGACAATAGCATATTAATAGATAGTAAAAAGTAGGAAGAACTTCCTACTTTTTTTATTTGGATTTATCCATAAATTTACCCACAACAGAAGATAGCTAATTAAAGTCATCCACAGACTTATACACATTATCCACAGGAGAATTATCACCAGCCAATAAAAAATAGGCTGTTAGTTTTCATTTTTTAGGGGTATATTATTTAATACAAATAGTATAATATTTATATTATACGGAAGGAGTTGGGTTTATGAAAATGAATTATACAGGTAAAAACGTAGATGTGACAGAGGCGCTAAAAGATGTAACTGAAAAGAAGTTGGCTAGACTAGATAAATTTTTCCAAGATGATGTTAGTGGAAATGTAACTTTTAGTACTGAGAAGAACAGAAAGATTATTGAGGTTACCATAAACCTACCTGGCACAATAATTAGGGCAGAGGAATCTTCTGATGATATGTACGTATCAATAGATAAGGCTGTAGATGTGTTGGAGAGACAAATAAGAAAACATAAGACTAAATTACAAAGAAGATATAAAAACAACGAGACTATAAGATTTGATAATGTTGTTGAATTAAGTCCAGAGGAAGGTTTAGATGAAGATAAACCAAAAATAGTAAAGACAAAGAGATTTATGCTTACTCCAATGACAGAAGAAGAAGCAGTTTTACAAATGGAACTACTTCGCCACAATTTCTTCGTATTTATGGATGGAGACACTGGAGAAGTAAAGGTAGTTTACAAGAGAAAAGATAATAATTATGGTTTAATAGAACCACAACTATAAAATTTAAGCCCTACTATGTTAGGGCTTTTTTTATTTTGTAGAATGTTGAAAGGTTTTCATTTAAGTGATAAAATAGGGAATAGCCATAAAAATAATGAGGGGTGAGTAATTTAATGGGTTTTTTAGATAAAATATTTGGAACTTATAGTGAAAGAGAAATAAAAAAGATAATGCCCTTAGTAAACAAGATAGAAGCCTTAGAAGATGACATAAAAAAACTAACAGATCTTGAACTTAAAAATAAGACGGAAGAATTTAAAAATAGATTAAAGAACGGAGAAGAATTAAACGACATATTGGCAGAAGCTTTTGCAGTGGTTAGGGAAGCCTCTGTAAGGGTCTTAGGCATGAGACATTTTACCGTTCAGTTAATAGGTGGAATTATCCTCCATCAAGGTAGAATTGCTGAGATGAAAACTGGAGAGGGTAAAACCTTAGTAGCAACTTTGCCAGCCTATTTAAATGCCTTGACAGGAAGGGGAGTTCACATAGTAACTGTAAACGACTACTTGGCTCAAAGGGATAGGGACACTATGGGAAAACTTTATGAGTTTTTAGGCTTAAGTGTTGGCTGTATTGTCCATGGTATTACTAATGCAGAAAGAAGAGCTGCCTATGAAGCGGATATTACTTATGGTACAAATAATGAATTTGGATTTGATTATTTAAGGGATAATATGGTTATTTACAAGGAAGAAATGGTTCAAAGGCAACTCTACTATTGTATAGTAGACGAGGTGGATAGTATTTTAGTAGATGAGGCTAGGACTCCACTGATTATTTCTGGGGCAGGAGATAAGTCTACTAAACTATATGAAATGGCAGATAGATTTGTTCAGAATTTAACTTATAGGATAATAGATGTTAACGAAGGGAAGGCCGACCCTTTTGATAGGGAGATTAAAGAGGAGACGGTGGACTTTTTAATTGACGAAAAAGCTAAGTCTTGTTCTTTAACTGAGAAGGGTACTGCTAAGGCAGAGTCATTTTTTGGAATTGAAAACCTATCTGATGTAGAAAACATGGAAATAGCCCACCATGTTAATCAGGCACTTAAGGCTAGAAATATAATGAAGAGAGACAGTGATTATGTTGAAAAAGACGGAGAAATAATCATTGTAGATGAGTTTACAGGAAGGCTTATGTATGGTAGAAGATATAGTGATGGACTACATCAAGCCATTGAAGCTAAGGAAAGACTTGAGGTAAAAAGTGAGTCTAAGACACTGGCAACTATTACCTTCCAAAACTACTTTAGGATGTATGACAAGTTATCAGGTATGACTGGTACTGCTAAAACGGAAGAAGATGAGTTTAGGGAAATATATGGTATGGATGTTGTAGAAATTCCTACAAATATGCCTGTTATAAGGGAAGACCATCCAGATAGTATTTATAGGCATGAACCAGCTAAATTTAATGCTGTTGTTGAAGACATAAAGGAAAAAAATGCCAAGGGGCAGCCAGTCCTTGTAGGTACTATTACTATAGAAAAATCAGAAGAGCTATCTAGATTATTAAAACGAGCTGGCATAAAACATGAGGTTTTAAATGCCAAGCAACATGAGAGAGAGGCTGAAATTGTAGCCCAAGCTGGTAGGTATGGTGCTGTTACAATTGCAACTAACAT
>CAZRYA010000155.1:4339-4626 GCA_964604235.1 uncultured Tissierellaceae bacterium
GGTACTGATATAGTTTTAGGTGGTAATCCAGATTTCTTAGCTAAAAATGAGCTAAAGAAAAAAGGTTTTACTGATGAAACTTTGGCCTATGCAGAAGGTTTTTATGATGGGGACGATGAAGATATATTAGAAGCTAGAAAATTATATGAAGGTCTATATAAAAAGTATAAGCTTGAAGACATATGTATTAAAGTTACAGATGGTTCACATTTTAGCCCTAAGGATGATAAGAATTCTTCTATTCCAATGCTTTCTGTAAAAGACATGAAAGAATATGATTTTGATTA
>CAZRYA010000156.1:0-4499 GCA_964604235.1 uncultured Tissierellaceae bacterium
TTTACCCTACTAGACTTTTCATCTACATTTCTCTTTAAATTTAATAGCCTATCTTTTTCCTTTACATAGGCCTGGTATTCAAAAGCTTTTCTATCAATTTGTTCTTTCTTCAAGTCTAAATACTTGCTATAATTTCCGCTGTATAGGCTAACATTACCATCTTCTATTTCTAAAATTTTATCACAAACTTCATCTAAGAAAGTCCTATCATGGGACACCACTAAAAGAGTCCCCTTATAAGCTTTAAAGTTTTCTATTATTAGCTTTATTCCATCAATATCTAAGTTACTTGTTGGTTCATCAACTAGTAATATTCCCTTTTCCCTTTGGAAGCCTTCTGCCAACTTAAACCTAGTTTTTTCCCCACCACTCATGTTTTCATTCCATAACTTGTCTACATGGAAAACAGAGGCATATTTACCATCTATTGATGTCTCTTTAGGTCTTCCTAATTGGGATATATAATCAAGCCCCTTAGAAGTATCTATGTTAAGCTCTCCACCATCGTACTCTAAATTCCCAGAGATTATTTCAAGCAAACTAGTTTTTCCAACACCGTTGACCCCAACTATTCCTATTTTTTCACCTTCGTAAACTTTTAGATCTTCTATATTTAAAAGCAACCTGCTTCCATAATACTTTTTCATATTCTTTATATTTAATTTAATCATAAAAAAATCCCCCTTTTAAAAAAAGAGAGGATAGTATAGTTATTGATAAACTATAAAAATGCATAGACCTATGCCATAGGCTATAGGAACACTTTTTTAAATGAACTATCCACTCATAATAAAAATTGACATAACTATACTAGCTTTCATTTTTTAACTAATATATTATGTTTTCTTTATACAAAATGGATTATAGCTTCATTTTTACAATAGTTCACCCTTTCAATACATGTTATTTATAAATTCCAGTTAATTATAACACAAAAAATAAATATAGTCTAATTTTTTTTAAGGCTCTCAAGCCTATATTCCAAGGGAGTCATATTAAAGTAGTATTTGAATTTTTTTATATAATGACTTGTATTATTAAATCCTACCCTATAACATATTTCTGTAATAGAAAGATTTGTATTAGTTATTAAAGTTAAGCTTTTATTAAGTCTATATTCAATTAAATACCTATAGGCAGTTGTATTTAAACCTGCCTTAAAACATCTATTACACTCTGACTTACTTACATTACCGCTTTTAGTTATATCTTCCAACGATAGGTCTTTGGTGTAGTTATTACTTATATAAACTATAAATTGTCTAATTCGATTAGAAGTGTTTGATTTTAAAACACCTAATTTTTCTTTTAAATCTAAGTTTGATATAATCAAATACCATATTCCTACTAATTCCATTGAGACCCTATACTCATAGTGGCCTTCTCTTATCTTATTATCTTCTATATCACTAAGAACTTTAAGTCCCTTAAGTACTTTTTCTTCCCATTGCCTACCTGGTCTAAATTGTAAAACTAGAGACCTAAATTTTCAATTATACTTATCATAATCCTCCTAAAGTATTTCCTTTAAATTCTAAACCCTTAAATTTCTTTAACAAACATTATCTCTAAAGCCTATCCATCTAGGAAGAGACTTCCACAATCCCTATAATTTAACTTCCTATAAAAAAATTGGGCTTTTTCATCAGACAAGCTAGAGGTCATAACCCTACTATAAGCTTTTTTCTTCATTTCTGCTTCCCAAAAGTCAAGTAAGTTTTTCCCTAAGTTTCTCCCTCTGAATCTTTCATCTACATAAATTAAGTTTAAAAATGGAGTGTTATCCCAAAAATAATTATACCTTAACCATCCAATTGAATTTCCATTTCCATCTTTGGCTAATATGTATTCTCCTAAATTTAATTTAGACTCCACCAACTCCTTATTAACATGATGGTCCTTCTCTAAAATAAAATCCATATCTTCAATACTTCCATACGAAATCTTCATGTCCTAGCTCCTTCCACAATTTAATAGATATTATTAAAGTTAATTTAGTGATAAATCTCATATTATTTTTATCTTAAATGTTATATATTATTATAGAGGTGAATAAGATGAAAAGATATAAGTATTTGATTTTTGATTTAGATGATACTCTATTGGACTTTCAAGATACAGAGAGGAGGCCCTTAAAAAGCTTTTTAACCAGTATGAAATTCCATTTTCTAATGAATCAATTAAACAATATCAATCTATAAATAAAGATTTATGGACTAGCTTAGAAAATGGAGAGATTTCCAAAGAAGAAGTTTTATATCAACGATTTGAAACTTTTTTTAAACTTTATAATAAAAATATCAGTGGTCAAATAGTTGAAAACCACCACCGTGAATACTTAAACTTAGGTCATAAATTAATACCAAATGCCCTTACTTGCTTACAAGAATTGAAACAAATGGGATTTGTAATTTTTGCTGGAACTAATGGTATTGGTAAAACTCAAAGGATGAGGTTAAAAGATTCCAATCTAATAGATCTATTAGATGATATATTCATATCAGAGGAAGTTGGATTTGAAAAACCAGCCCCTAAGTTTTTTAAGGCCATATTTAATAAGTATAAAAATACGAATAATAGAAATACTTTAATGATTGGAGATAGTTTAAGCTCTGATATACAAGGGGCCTGTAATATAGGTATAGATTCAATTTGGTTCAACCCTTTAAATGAGCCTAGGTCTAATATTATTCCAACTTACCAAATTTCATCTTTAAATCAGCTAATAGAATTTTTTATATGAAATAGATTAATTCCATTAGTTTAACTATAAAAACCTCCTAATTTATTATATTATAGAAGGTTTTAATTCCCTTCCATAGGGTATTTATAGGTTAAAAGGAGGTTTTATGTATATGAAAAAATTAATCAAGAATAATGTTGACTGGATTGGCTATATCGATTGGGAGTTACAAAGTTTCCATGGAGATGACTACTCTATAATAAATGGATCTAGCCAGAACTCTTATTTAATAAGAGAGGGTAAAAATGTACTTATAGATACCGTTTGGGCCCCTCATAGGTTTGAGTTTATTGATAATTTAAAAAGTGAAATCCCTCTTAATGAAATCGATTATATTGTAATCAACCATGGTGAAGTAGACCATTCTGGGGCTTTGCTTGACCTTATGAAAGAAATTCCCAATACACCTATTTACTGTACAGCCAATGCCATAAAAAGTTTAGAGGGCCAATACGGTAAGCATAATTGGAACTTTAATATTGTCAAAACTGGTGATAGCTTAGATATAGGTAATGGTAAAAGTTTGATTTTTGTAGAGATGAAGATGTTACACTGGCCAGATAGTATGGCTACTTATATGACAGGGGATAATATTCTATTCTCTAATGATGCTTTTGGTCAACATTTTGCTGTTGAAGAATTATTTGCTGATAAGGCTGACCAGTGTTTATTAAATAAGGAGGCCATGAAGTATTACGCTAATATTTTAAATCCTTTCTCAGCCTTAGTTGCCAATAAAATAGAAGAAATTATAGGGTTAAATTTACCTATAGATATAATTGCCCCTAGCCATGGAGCCATTTGGAGGGAAAACCCTTTACAAATAGTAGAAAAATATGCTGAATGGGCCAAGGCCTATCAGGAAAATCAAATAACTATAATATATGATACTATGTGGGAAGGCACTAGTAAGATTGCCCATGATATATCCAGGTCTATAAGTTCCATAAGTCCTGATACAGTGGTAAAAGTCTTTAATTGTGCAAAATCTGATAAAAATGAAATTATGACAGAAGTCTTTAAGTCAAAAGCTATAGTAGTAGGGTCACCTACAGTTGGAAATGATATCTTATCCAGTGTGGATGGGTGGATTCACTTTTTAAAATCTCTGAAATTTAAAAATAAAAAAGCTGCTGTTTTTGGATGCTATGGTTGGAGTGGAGAAGGTAATAAGGTCTTAAGAGATAGACTAGAAGATGCTGGCTTCCAAGTCATCGATGAAGAAATAAAATCTCTATGGAATCCAGAGGAGGAAGATTTATTAAAATCTAAGGATTTAGTTAAGGGATTAATTAGCTGATAAGTTAAGAGATAGGCTTTATTGGCCTATCTCTTCTCCTATTATCTCATTGATAATTTTAAGTATATCTCTCCTATAGCTTGAGTCTTCTGGCTCCATACTTATACTATAAAAGTACATACTAAATACTATCATGTAGTAATTTAACGTTTCCCTATGAAAATCATGGTATCTTCCATAAGTTTTTAAAAATAAATCTCTTTCTATTCTTGTTTTCAAAAATTTCTGGCCTGGCCTCAAGGTTAAGGCCCAAGCTAAATCATACTCCCTACTTCCATAACCAGACAACTCAAAATCCAATAGTCCAGTGACTCTGTAGTCCTTCCATAATATATTTCCATAATGGCAGTCTCCATGAACAAATGATTTTGAATCTTTTATATTTGACCTGCTTAAATATTCTAAAATATATTCTAGTTTGTTATCCAGGTAAAATTTGTTATCTAGATTAAAATT
>CAZRYA010000157.1:0-4498 GCA_964604235.1 uncultured Tissierellaceae bacterium
AAAATATCCAGATTGTAATAGATTATAGTATAATTTATAATAGAATGTAAGATAAAGCAAGGAGGAAAAAATGAAAAAGAAAATACCTATTACTATTTTATCATTAATATTAGTGGGAACTTTAGTATATGGCGAAGAAAACATACATACATATAAGGGTAGAATACTGGAAGTGGGAGATTTAGAAAAGCTATCAGGTGAAGGTGTTTTTATAGGTTATACTCAAAAAGTTTTACTAGAGTTTTTAAGTGGCCCCTACAAGGGCCAGAAGGTGGAAACGGAAAACAACCTATCAGATAGCCCAGCCTACGATATAGTTCTAGAAAAAAACGATAGGGTAACTGTAGTTGTAATGGGAGACTTGGAATCTGTCAGTGTTTCAGGCCATTTGAGACAAGACTATTTGCTAGGGCTGGCAATAGGCTTTTCAGTTCTAGTCCTATTAATTGGTGGGAAAAAAGGTTTCAAGGCAATTTTGTCTTTAGGTATAACAGTATTAGGGGTTTTGTATATAATGTTACCGCTCTTGCTAAAGGGTTACAATCCAATAGGCTTATCTATTATAATTTCAGCAGGGGTAACAGTCATAACCATATTTTTAGTAAGTGGAGTAAACAAAAAAAGTCTTTCTTCCATATTAGGTACTATTTTTGGAGTAGTAGTTGCAGGTCTTATAGCCTATTACATAGGGGTTAAAACCAAGATAACTGGAATGAATGCAGAGGACGCAACTATGCTTATGTATATACCACAAAATGTAGAGTTTAACTTCCAGCACCTCCTATTTTCAGGCATAATCTTAGGTTCTCTAGGGGCTGTAATGGATGTGGGTATGTCCATTTCTTCTTCAATAGAAGAGATTTATAAGGCTAACCCAAGCCTTACAAGTAAGGACTTATTTCAAGGCGGGATGAATGTAGGTAAAGATGTAATGGGAACTATGATTAATACTTTAGTCCTTGCCTATGTAGGTAGTTCGCTACCACTTTTGCTTTTATTTATTGCCTATGAGGCACCTATGATAGACATAATAAATTTAGACATTATATCTACTGAAATATTAAGGTCACTGGCAGGTAGCGTTGGTTTGGTTTTGACAATTCCTATAACGGCCCTAATAAGTTCGAATTTAATAAAAAAATCTAAGGAGTGATATATTTGGAATTTTTTAAATATGTAGCTGCAGGAAATGATTTTATTGTTTTAGATAGAAGGCATAATCCACAAGAGGATTATGGGGATTTGGCAAAAAAACTTTGTAATAGGAATTTTGGAATAGGGGCAGACGGCTTATTAGTATGTGAAACTTCAAAAGTTGGAGATATAAAAATGGTCTATTACAATTCTGATGGGAGTCAGGGAGAAATTTGTGGAAATGGTATAAGGTCTTTTGCAAAATTTGTCTATGATAATAAAATTGTAGACAAAGAAGACTTACTAGTGGAAACTTTAGCAGGTTTAAAGCCTGTAATGGTAGAGGAAGTTAACAATTTAGCAGACCTTATATTGGTGGATATGGGTCATCCAGAATTTGAAGCAGATAAGATACCTGCCCTTCTAGAAAGACCTATGGAGGCCAGTATAGAACTTGGAGGAAAGTCATTTGACTTTTCTGTTCTTAGGATGGGAGTCCCCCACATGGTAATTTTTCTTGAAGACATAAAAGATGTGGATATAAATGAAGTGGGGAGCCAGATGGAAGTTCATCCTAATTTTCCAGAGAAGATAAATGTAAATTTTGTAGAAATTGTAACTAGAAATCATATCAAAAACTATACCTGGGAAAGAGGGGCTGGCAGGACTTTAGGCTGTGGCACAGGGTCTTGTTCCGCAGTTGTAGTTGGAAGTAGGCTGGGTCTACTGGATCACAGTGTAAGAGTAGACACAGAAGGTGGGAGTTTAGAGGTTATGGTGACCAAGGCTGGCAATGTCCTAATGAAGGGGAATGCAACTTGCATAGCCAGTGGAATATTTTATCTTTAAAAACGAGTAGAAAATATAAAAAACCCAAGCTGTATACAGCTTGGGTTTTTTATTATTTTTCTCTAATAAGTACAAATTATAATAGTCGGATTTTATTATAGGATAAACTTTTAAGGCAAAAGTTATGAAATTCAAAGCCTATCCCTACTTGTAATTAGAAAAATAAAAATAGGAACAACGTTCCCTCGGAATAATATATATTATATAACATATCAACTTTTTGTCAAGAATATTAGTTATTAAAATAGTGAGAAAATTTATAAAAATACAGTTGACAAGACTTAGAATAATTATGTATGATTAAGTTGGAACGATGTTCTATGTTAATTAAAGAATATGGAGGGTTATAATGGAGAAAATAGTAGCTGTAGATAGGGCTTTAGATATGTTGTTACTCCTTTATGAATCACAAGAGGAAATGGGTATCTCTGAGATTAGTAGGGAGTTAGACTTAGCTAAGAGTACGGTACATAGGACCCTAACTACAATGAAAGACAAGGGTTTTGTCTGTAAGAATGACACTACAGAGAAGTATTTTCTAGGTATGAAAATCTATGCTATGGGGCTTTTATTAAGTGAGAAAACTGACTTGGTTGATATTATAGCGCCTTATGCTAATAGACTCCATGAAGAAGTTGGAGAAGTAATAAATGTGTCTATTTTAGATGAATCCCCTGGAGAATTTTATAAGACCCTTGTAGTATATAAGTCGGATGAAAAAAATAATGTCCTTTCAGTAAATCCAAGTGTAGGTTCAGTATCAGATGCTCATACATCATCTGTTGGTAAATCTTTATTGGCCTTTACTGATGGAATAGATCTATTTGCCTTTGGAGATGAAGTCCTAAAAAAACATACAGACAATACCATAGTCACTATAAAAGACTTAGATGCTGAGTTGAAAAGAGTTAGGCAGGATGGCTATGCTGTAGATAGGGAGGAGCAAGAAATTGGACTTTACTGTGTAGGGGCACCTGTTTTGGATAGGAACAACCAGGCAGTTGCAGCTATTAGCATATCTGGACCTACTGCTAGGATGAAAAGTATGGACCTTGATGGAATTATAGAAAATTTAAAGAAGACAACTAGAGAAATAGAAATGATTATTAGGCAAATTAAATAGTACCTGCTTGCAGGTACTATCCATTTAATTAACGGTTCATTGTCAAATGTTGGGGGATAAATTCTAAGAAGAGTTTATCTCTTTTTTTACCCATAAAATATAAGCTAGTTTTTAACTTTGTAATAATATTCTTTTTCTAAAGTTTTCAAAGTTTCTAAATCCATAAGAAAGCCTTTTTAATACCTTTATCTTGTTGTTAAATCCTTCTGTTACACCATTCGTATACTTTGTTGTAAAGCTATTAAGTATTCCTATCCTCCAGTTAATATGGGACTTTATAGCGTCTTTAAACTCACTTATTTTAGATTCTGCCCTATCATTATCCATTTGGATAAGTTTAATTTAGCACTTTCATAATTTTTTGATTTAAGAAATTCATTGTAGTAACTTTCTTTTAAATAGTAGGCATCTCTGATTTCATCATCATACCAAAGCATTGTATCTACTTGTATTCGTTCACTTTCACTTAATTTAGAACTTGGTTTACTTAGTAATCTTTTACTCCTTTTAAAGTATTTTCTAAGTTCTGACTTCATATTCTTTTGTCTTTTCTTTCTAACATTTTCAAAAGCCCATGTAACCTGCCTAATATAGTGATATTTATCAACTACTAATATTGCATTTGGGAAGAGTTTAATGAGATTTTTGTAGGGCAAATACATATCTGTAACTAGGTATTTAACTTTATCTAATTCATTTTTACTAAAGTTATTAAAATATTCCTCAATATCATTTTTTGTTCTATTCTTAAGTATGTTTAGTATTTTCCTTTCCTTACCATCAACTATTGATAAATGATACTTATGACCACTGCTATTGCCTTTGAATTCATCTATACAAAGAACTTCAGGTAATCTATCAACTCCACTGGATAGACTACTTAAGATACCATAAAGTGGTGTATGACTGAGATATACTTCTTTACAAATATTACTTAAGGATCTTTGTTCTTTTAATTTTTCACAAATATACATAATTAATCTCATAGTCATTCTTTTATATTTTCCAATAAAAGGAATCATTTCATAATGATTTTTGCCACAAGAAACACACTTGAATCTTCTTTTCTTTAAAACTAAAATAGACTTAACTCCAAGTATTGGAATGATTTAATGTTTTGAGTTCTATAGTCATGAATGTGTGATTTTAAAGACTTACACTGAGGACATGTAGGGATATTTCTAATCATTTCAATATGAATAAACTTAGTATTATTAAATTCTTCAACCTTATTTATAATTACATCTTGTAAGCCAATTAGATTCATGATATTCTTATTTTGCACTTATACCACATCCTTTATATTAGTTTCGTCGCTTATATAATACAGGAAAATTGGGATAAGTGCATTTTTTATTTAAAAATAGATATAAAAAAATGCTGGAAGGAATT
>CAZRYA010000158.1:0-4495 GCA_964604235.1 uncultured Tissierellaceae bacterium
ACCCTCATCTTTTTAAGGTCTAATAAATTTAAGCCTATAGCCATAATAAGTACTCCACCTACAGCTGATAGTTCTAAAATCAGGTCAGGGCTTATAAAGTCTTTAATATAAAAGGCCAATAGGGTTATAGAACTTTGATATATAAAAACTGGCACTACTGAAAATACTACCCCTATACCTAAATTTGATGCAAATATCAAGGCTGTTATCCCATCTAGTATAGCTTTTACATATAGGACACTGTTATCATTATTTAAACCTGCTTCTAAAGGGCCCATAATGGCCATTGCACCTATACAAAATACTAGGGTAGAGGTTACAAGACCCCTAGAAATATCTGAATCTTCCTTGCCCAAAGCCTTAGAAAGCTTTTCACCTATTCCGTCCATCCTATGTTCTATATCTAAACTTTCCCCCAACAAGGATCCTACTATTAAACTGATTATCATAAGAATTAAGTTTTCTGTCTTTATAGCAGAAGTTATTCCCATTACCAAGGCAGATAAACCCAAAGCCCCTATTATAATATCCTTATGGTTTTCCTTTATGCCTTCCTTCAAAAAGGCACCTAAAAGTCCACCTACTATTATAGCAACTACATTTAATATGTTTCCCAACATCCAACCAGCTCCTTATAAGTATTCCATGAAAAAAGGGAGTTGCCCCCCTATCCATTATAATTCTTATTAATTCTTTTGTCTATTTCTTTTAAAATCTTCATAACCCATTAGCACTATCCATACATAGGCCATAGTCTTTGGTATCATAAGAAGCCCTATGGTTGGATTAAGGTCTCCAAATAATACTACTGGTATATAAAATCCAAATGATAAGATAATAGCCAAGCTCATCGGTCTAAAGACCTTGTCATTATGGGCCTTACTTTCCACTTGAAATAAATATATTAAAATTAAACCCATTATTGCAAATGGAATATTTCTATAAATAGCCCAACTCAATGGTTGACTTGGTTCAAGCCAATTATTTTGTGGCATCAAACCAATTACTATCCTGACTAAAGAAAGTCCCTATATTGTATAGGTTAAGTACTGCCTGTCTTAAATCTTATACCTCTTCCTCCATATATAGTATAAGATTATATAAAATATAGTCATGGTTATTGATATTATTGCCTTTCCCATTCCTAAGGCCTTAACATATAGGTCAAAACCATTTTCAGTGTTTAGGGCTAGTATTCTAGATATTAAGTAAAAGACATCTCCTAAACCCAATACCACTGCCATGGCTCCAAATAACTACCATTGCTTCCCTTTTCATTTTTTACTATTAAATAAATAGGCTACTATTTAAGTAACCTATTTAAGCAAACCTTGGTAAAGCCCAAATTACTACTTCTCTTCTTAATCAAATTCATAAATTGTTCCAAAAGAAATTCTGATAAATCATTTTTGTTAAACTGGTCATCTAAACTTTGAAGAACTTCCTCATCTTCTTCCATTAACATTATTATATGATCTTTTATGATGTCCTTGTACTTTTTAATTGTGTAGGAAGCTGATCTATTGTTCATATCAAGCCCTACCATATCTTTTATGAAGTCCCTATGAAACTTAGAAGATATTATAAATAAATTTTTATAAAGAAGTTCTAAGTTTTCAATAAAACCATTATTACTAATTTTCTCATGGGGCATTATAGTCTTTATTGAAGCATCCCAATAATCTTCTATTAAAAGTAAAATTAAATTGTCCTTAGTTGCAAATAAGTTGTAGACACTTCCTATAGAAATATCAGCTTCTTTTGCCAGATCCCTTACGGTTAACTTAAATAATCCCTTTTCCATAGCCATATCCTTAGCTATTTGAAATATTTCTTCCCTTCTGTCATATATACTAGCCATACCATCACCTATTATTTAAGATTTTACTACATAGTTTTTTATCTTATTTAAAAGTAAAATAAAACTAACTCCCATTATAACATGAGATAGGCCTGCTATACCAGATATAGAACTATCTAAAGCCTTACTTAAGTCCATACCCATTACTTGGGTTACCCCTCTTATTAACATCATTATGACTACAAATACCAATCCAAAAGAATATATATTAAAGTACTTGAAAAATTTGGGATCTTCCTCTAACTGAAAAACTTGGATGAATAAGACTATCCCCATCATAAAAAATGTACCCAAGGTCAATAAATGGGTATGGATGACCCCTAGGCTAGTAGGTCCTAAAAAGCCTTGAAATTTTGTAAATTCCCTATAAAAAACTCCTGCTACTAGGGCTAATATAGCAAAGATGTAAGCCCTTTTCATTATTTTTTCTTTCACACTTATCACTCCTGTTGAACTATGTTCATTTCAATGATACTAGTTGTTTTTAAACTTGTCAAGTCTTATACAAAAAAATAGGACTACTTAAGTAGCCCTACTTTGCCATTACCTTATTTAGGTAAATTTTTCTTATTATTACGAAGTATATTAATTGAAACACTCCATATACTATCATTATTGTAATACCATTAAGCAATAGGTTGGCCTGTAATAAGTTTGCCAGTGATTTTAAAGCAAAAAATGAATGGACTATGCTTATTATGAAAGGCAGAAAGAAAACTATTCCTATTTGCTTGGTTACAATCCTTTTAATCTCCCTGTTAGTAGTTCCTATTTTCCTCATTATATCGTATTCTCTCCTATCGTTATTAACCTCATTAAATAACTTAAAGTAGATTATACTTCCAGTCCCTATAAAGAAAATAAAGGAAATAAAGAAACCTATAAATAAGATCATACCAAATGCCTTAGTTTCATTTACAAAGGGTATTATCTTAAAAAATATCTTACCCTCATAAGCTCCACTGTATTCTTCTATTAATTCTTTAGATACTCCATAGGACCTCTTGTCTCTTTTTAATTCAAAGCCATCATATTTAGCCTGGCTAGTTTCATCTGACCCTTCATACAAATCTTTGAAATCTTCATCATTTACTACAAATAGGTCTGGGTAACCAACTCTTATATTAGAAAGATTTTTCCCAAATATTTCTTTTGCAACCTTATATTCTTGTTCATTATTTCCAACCTGTAAAATAACCTTATCTGTCCCCAGTTTAGAATGTTCTTCTATACTTCCACTAAAAGCTTGAACCCTATGGGGAAAATTATAAACCACCTGTCCTCTTTCTAGTTGAAAGGGTTTTTCAAATTGGTCAAGTGTATTAAAGTCAGAGTTGGAAATTATAAGTATGTCTTCCTTTACCTTCTCATCTCTTAAAGCTTCATTTTCTGCAGCTAATAAGTTCCTTCCCTTTAGAAGGTCAAAACTCTTTTCATCTTTTATTTTACTTCCTGAACCTTCAATCCTAGATTTTACTTTACCTACTATCTCTTGGTCATTAAGATTATCTCCATCTCTTAAAATAGCAATATCTTGTGGCCCATCAAAACCTATTATCATAGGGGTTTCTGTATAGAAAGAGTAAATGGTTTCTGTAGCTGTAAAAGTTACAGCTCCTAAGATTGATGCTAGAAATAAAACCTTAGCCGTATCTTGTAATTTATATACTAGTTGAGAGACCACTACAAGGTTATTTTTATCATACATAAACCTATCACTTTTACTAAGCCTATTTCCTATATATATACTTGATTCAGTAAAAAACAACTTAGTTGCAATTATTGTTATTGTCGTTACTGGTATCATTAAAAGTACTACCATGGCCCCACTGGCAAACCAAGCCAATGTATAGGCTAATATCAATAAGACTATACCAGCAATTGCCTTTTTCTTGGAAAATGGTCTTAATTCTTTAGGAATTTTAGCAGCCTTTAACTGTTCTACTATTTCCTTATCCTTTATATTTATAAGCATAAAATATGATATTATTTCAAATATTAATAGAAAGACTCCCACTGTGATTCCTATTGCCATTATACTTAAATTGAAAGGAAGTCTTACATCAATTAAATTTTCCATAGTCATAAGGAAAAGTTTAGAAAAAATCCCACCAAATACTATACCTGCAATTATAGACAGTATTGATATTATTGTATTTTCTATAAATACATATTTTTTTATTTGGCTCTTAGTCATTCCGTAAAGGGATAAAAGTCCAAACTCTTTTCCCCTAGCCTTTATGAATATCGAATTTGAATAACCTACGAATAGTACTGCAAATACTACTATTATTATCTGACACATTATAACGGCAGATACTGTTCCTGCTGCTGCTACTGCATGCCCTCCCAAATCTCCCATATCTACATTTGGATGATACAAAAAATTCAAAAAGATAAAAAATGAAGCAACTGTAAAAGCATTACTTAAAAAGTACATAATATACCTATATATGTTCCCCTTAAAATTACTCCAAGCTATATTAGATATCTTCACTATAACCACCTCCCAAAAGGGATAGGGAGTCTAAAATTTCATTTAAGAATACTTTTCTCGTAGAATTTTTGTTTATCTCTAAGAAAAACTTTCCATCTTTTATCATGACTATCCTATTGCAAAAACTTGCTGCAAAG
>CAZRYA010000159.1:0-4457 GCA_964604235.1 uncultured Tissierellaceae bacterium
GTAGATGGCTTGGGAGTTGGAGATGTAGGAAATATAGTTCTAAGAGACAGGAAACATCTTTCAGAAGATGGACTTATAGTAGTTGTTGTAACTATGAGTAAAAAAGATGGAAAAGTTGTGGCAGGACCAGATATTATTTCTAGAGGATTTGTCTATGTAAGAGAATCAGAGGACTTAATGGAGGAAGCTAGAAAGACAGTAAGAGAAGTACTAGAAGACTGTGAAAAGAAAAATATTACAGATTGGGCAACTTTAAAAGGTAGCATAAGGGATAATTTAAGAAATTACCTTTTTGGAAAAATAAAGAGAAACCCAATGATATTACCGATTATAATGGAAGTTTAATATTTACCCCAGTATAGATTTATACTGGGGTTTTTGTTATAATAAGAGTGTTGAAAATAAACGATGGGGGTGAAATTATGGTTATAAGACTATTAGGTATACTATTTGTAGGAGCTATTTTTGGATATAAAGACTTAATAAATCCGAAATTAGACAAAAACTTAGGCAGAATTCAAAATATATGTTTATTATTCCTTTTATTTATGATGGGTATAACAATTGGAATAAATGATGAAATAGTAAAGAATATATTTGGAATAGGAGTTAAGGCTTTTGTAATCGCAATATTTACCATATTATTTAGTATTGTCTTTGTAAGAATCATTAGCAAATTATTATTTAAGGAGGACAAAAAAGTTGAGCTTTAAAATTTTTGCATCAGTTATTTTAGGAGCAGTAGCAGGATATTTTGTAGTGCCAGAAAGTTTTGCTGGAAATATCAGTAGTGTAGTAGATATAGGTCTTATGATTTTATTATTCTTTGTTGGTATGGATATAGGTAAACAAAAGGATATTTTAACAAAGATTAAAAGTTTGGGAGTTAAGATACTTTTAATACCAGCTGCTATAATAGCAGGAAGTATAGTGGGTGGTATAGTAGGTGGTTTTGTATTATCAATGCCATTAAATGAAGGGGCAGCACTAGGGTCAGGTTTAGGCTGGTATACTTTAAGTTCAACTATATTGATGTCAGAAGGTTATATAGAATTAAGTGCCCTAGCATTCTTATCAAATGTATTTAGGGAAGTAATTGGACTTATAACTATTCCCCTAATAGCAAAATACATAGGAAATTTAGAAACAATAGCAGTAAGTGGTGCAACTGCAATGGATACATCATTGCCAGTAATTTCAAGCTCAACAGATGCGGAAACAACAGTGATAGCCTTTGTTAGTGGTGTAATATGTACTTCAGCAGTTCCTATAATACTACCAATTGTTTTAAATTTTAGTTTTTAAATACTAATTGATTAATTTTCTCACTTTAGGTATGATATATATTAAGGAAATGTAGAGGTGAGAAAATGTCAGAGAAAAAAAGTAGAAATAAAAGATTCATAAAAATATTCTTAGGGTTACTAGTAGTAGGTGTAGGTTCTTATATAGGCTTTAATAAATTTATAAGCTCAAATTTAGAACCTGTAGACCTAAGTGATTCTAAGAATATTACTATTATTATACCTGAAGGATCTAGTAGTAGTAGAATAGCCAGTATATTACTTGAAAATGAAGTGATAAAAAATGAAATGGTCTTTAAATATAAATTAAAGAAAGACAATAAAGGAAGTCAGTTAAAGGCAGGAGAATACAATTTGTCTAAGTCAATGGCAGTGGATGAGATTGTAGAAAAACTAGTTGAAGGTGGAAAATCTAGTAAGGAAACTGTAAGATTCACAATTCCTGAAGGATATGAGCTAAGAGAAATTGCAGATAGGTTAAGTCAGGAGGGATTGGTTAATAGGGATAGATTTATTGAATTAACTAATAGGAAAGAAAACTTCCAAGATGACTATCCTTTTTTAAGGGATTTAGAAGATGGCCAATCTTTAGAGGGCTTTTTATTCCCTTCAACTTATGATGTTTATGTTGAAGCAGTTGAAGAGGACATAATAAATAAAATGCTTAAGGCTTTTGACGATGTGTATAAAGAAGTTATAGAGCCTAAACTAGACATGTCTAAGTTGAGTTTAAATGAGATAGTTACTTTAGGATCTATAATAGAAAGAGAAGCTAGAGTAGAATCTGAAAGACCTATAATATCAGGAGTTTTTTATAATAGGATTGAGAGGGATATGAAATTGCAGTCCTGTGCAACAGTTCAATATATTTTAGGTGAAAGAAAACCTCGTCTATCTAACAAGGATACGGCCACACCATCACCTTACAACACATATGTAAACCCTGGTCTACCACCAGGACCCATATCATCTGTAGGACGTGCTTCTTTAGATGCAGCAGTAAATCCTGAGATGACAGATTATCTGTATTTTGTACAAACAGAAGATGATGGAGGACATACCTTTACTAGGACCTATGAAGAACATAGGGAAGCAGCAAAAGGAATGAAATAAAAGGAAGATATAAAATGACAAATATAAATGAAGATTATATACAAGAATATTTAAGAGAAATAATTCCAGCTAGGGAGGAATTCTTAGTTGAATTAGAAAATTATGCTGAAAAAAATCATGTACCAATAATTGAGCCGGAAGTGGCTCAATTATTACGTACCATGTTAAAGATAAACAAACCTAAATCCATTTTGGAATTAGGTACGGCTATAGGTTATTCATCCATTGTAATGGCATCTGAGATAGATACTCAAGTTACTACAATTGAAAGAAGAGCTGATATGGTTGAAATTAGTAGGAAGAATATAGCTAGGGCTAATTTATCAGATAAAATAATTGTTATTGAAGGAGATGCAGAAGAGGTATTAGAAAAACTTACTGGCTCCTATGATATGATTTTTCTAGATGCAGCAAAGGGTCAATATAAGTACTTCTTTGATAGTGCTACAAAGTTATTAAATAATAAGGGGATTATTATTTCTGACAATGTTTTATTTAAAGGAATGGTTGCATCAGATGATTTGGTAATTAGAAGGAAGAAGACCATAGTTAAAAGGTTGAGAGAGTATTTAATTTATATAAATAATTTAGAAGGCTATACATCTTGTGTATTGCCTATTGGAGATGGTGTTGCCATCACATATAGGGAGGAATAAAATTGGAAAAAATAGAATTACTTGCACCTGCTGGAGACAGATCCAAGGGAAGTAAGTACTGATGCAAAAAAATTAAAATTTGCAATAGAATATGGTGCTGATGCAGTGTATTTAGGTGGAGAGGCCTTTGGACTCAGAACAGCTTCTAAGAACTTTTCTATAGATCAAATAGAGCTAGGGGTAAAGTATGCCCATGAAAGAGATAAGAAAGTTTATGTTACTTTAAACATAGTTCCTCATGATGAAGATATGGCTGGTTTAGAAGAATATTTATTGGATTTAGAAAGAGTAGGGGTAGATGCTGTAATAGTGTCAGATCCTGGAGTGTTTACAATAGTTAAAAAGACGACTCCTAATATGGAAATCCATATTAGTACACAAGCAAGTGTTACTAACTTTGAAACCATGATGTTTTGGTATAATTTAGGAGTAAAGAGAATAGTTTTGGCTAGGGAGCTTTCCTTTAAAGAAATAGAAAATATAATGGAAAAACTTCCAAAGGATTTAGAAATAGAAGCTTTTGTCCATGGAGCTATGTGTATGTCGTACTCAGGAAGATGTTTAATTAGTAACTACATGACAGGAAGGGATGCAAATAGAGGGGATTGTGCCCATGCATGCAGGTTTAAGTATAATTTAGTTGAAGAAACTAGGCCAGGAGAGTACTTCCCTGTTTATGAAGATGAAGGTGGAACCTTTATTATGAATTCAAAAGATCTTTGTATGATTGAACATATACCTGAACTAGTTAAGTCGGGTATAAAAAGTTTTAAAATTGAGGGTAGGGTAAAGAGCTCCTACTATGTATCAACGGTTTTAAGATCATATAGGATGGCAATAGATGAATACTATAAAGATCCTATTAACTATGTTTATCAAGACAAATGGTTAGATGAAATAAAAAAGGCTAGTCATAGGGATTTTACAACTGGTTTTTATTTTGAAAAACCTAAAAATGATGCCCAGGTATATTCTACAAGTTCTTATATTAGGGGATATGACTTTTTAGGACTTGTTTTAGACTATGACGAAGTTAGTCAAGTTGCAACAGTAGAACAAAGGAATAGGATTTTCTTGGGAGATGAATTAGAAATTTTTGGACCAGGAAAAGATACTTTTAATAGTAAAGTAGAATATATGGAAAATGATAAGGGTGAATCAATTGATGTAGCTCCCCACGCCCAACAGATAATAAAGATGAAGATACAGGGACCTATAAGCAAAATGGATATGCTAAGAAAGGAGAGAGTGGAGTAGATGAACAGACCCATTCTAATTGGTATTACTGGTGGTACAGGTTCTGGGAAATCAACTGTATCAAGGGAAATATTTAAAGCTATTCATGAAAATGATATATGCATCATAGAGCAGGATTCTTACTACA
>CAZRYA010000160.1:0-4410 GCA_964604235.1 uncultured Tissierellaceae bacterium
TATCAATTTATTATATAGGTGTAGGCTTTAAATTCTATGACTCTCATTTAACTATATCCACCTTTTAATAAAACAAATAGGAGAAACTAGATAGTTTCTCCTATTTGTTTTAAATTCAATTTTAAATCTTTAATATATTTAGGATCTTGACTTAGTCTAAACATAAGTAAGGAAGTTTAATATACCATTTATTTTTTATCGTATTTATAAAATCCTTCTCCTGTTTTCCTTCCTAATTTTCCTGCTGCTACCATTTTTCTAAGTAAGTAGTCTGCCTTATATTTATCATCTTCAAAACCCTTATGTAATACATCCATTATATTTAAACAAACATCTAAACCTATTAAATCTCCTAGCTCCAATGGCCCTAGAGGGTGATTGGCACCAAATTTTAAGGCCTTGTCAATATCTTCTGCACTGGCTATACCTTCAGAATAAATTTTTATCCCTTCATTTATAAATGGTATCAACATCCTATTAACTACAAATCCTGGTGCTTCTTCTACTTTTACCACAATCTTACCCATTCTTTCAGAAGCAGCTATTATTGTCTCTTTAGTTTCTTCAGAAGTACCTAATATGCTAATCATTTCTACCAGTTTCATCTTTGGTACTGGATTAAAGAAGTGCATTCCTATAAACCTATCCGTTCTATCTGTAGAAGTTGAAATTTCTGATATAGATAATGATGAAGTGTTAGATGCAAATATGGTTTCCGGCTTACATATTTTATCTAATTTTCCAAATACATCTCTCTTAACCTCTAAAACTTCAATAATGGCTTCTACTATTAGGTCACAGTCATGTAAGTCTTCAAGCTTACTGGTAAATAAAATATCTTCTATCATTTTATCCGATTCTTCTTGGCTAATGATCTCTTTTTTTACATAGAAGCTATTGTATTTTTCTATTATATTTGTTGCATTATTCAAGGCATTTTCTTGTACATCAAATAATACTACCTTATAGCCTGCACTGGCAAAGTTTTGAGCAATTCCTGATCCCATTGTACCTGCTCCTAGTACACCTACTTTTTTTATTTCTCTCATTCTACTATCTCCTATTAAATTACTTCATTGTATAAAATACATGATACTATATTATATCAGTTTTAAAAAAGTTTTCATTATTTTATAAATAAGCAAAACTATTGCTATTATTCGGAATTATTTGCAAATAACTATTATATGAATATTCCGAAATTCTCTTTCTCTAAACTTAGCCATCTCTTACAAATGTCTAAATTTTAACGATTCTTTGACCTAAAGTAAAAAAATAAGACTTAATTTATTTTTAAGTCTTATTTTTTCTTTTAATTTAATTTTTCCCCTTATTTATTCCACTTCCTACAAAAAATACCATAGCCATTAACAAACTACTTAGCAAAATAGAATTATTAAAAGTTAAATTTATTGGTTTTATTAAGTTCAAATATGGCAAAAAATATATTCTACTTAATGGTCCTGCAGAAAATCTATATGCAGGTTCTTCTCCTAGGCTTTCTAAAAAAGATACAACTACTAGCAGAATTGGGATTAAATGAATGTATACAAGCTCTTTAATAGATAGCTTAGCCTTCTTGGATACTTGGTAGCCTATCCAGGCCCAATAGCCAATAGCCAGCAAAGACATTACAAGCATTAAGCTTGGCATATTTATAAAGTTTCCTAATACATATAGTAATCCACTGGCGAGTACAGGCAGTATCCCCATTCTCATATAATCTCCTAACTTCATACTATCACCTCTAGTAAAACTAGTATATCATATAATTACTTGTAATTGTCTTCATTAAAAACATCCATGTACTTGGAATAATCTACCCCATTATTATCTAGGTATATTTTAGTTTCTTCCAAAGCAGCTTCATAATCATTTCTGTTAAAGCCCATTGTTATTTCCATCTTATAATATATTATAGCTGGCAAGGCCTTATCCAATGAGTCTCCCTCTAACCTTTCAACATTATAAGCAAAAGATGCTATCATATTCTTTTCCCTGACATCTAAGCTTTCATACTTAATCCCCTTATTATAATAATCTATGGGCAGGGTTTTAAATAAATGTTTCCTATATCCCATAGCCATATACATAAATACCATGGCCATTAAAAGATTTCCTAGTCCATACTTAATAAAGTTTTCTTCTTCTTTACCTGGCCTATAAAACCTAGGATAAGCCCTAAGACAATAAAAACAACTGTTAAGCATATTAATACTATAAACATATAACTACTCCCATCATCTTAAATTTTATATTTCATTTAAATCAAAAATCAAACTAAACATATTATTATCCTTATCTACATAGCTACTTTCTACAAATCCTAACTTCTTATATAGTCCTATGGCCTTGTAATTATCCATTTTTACTGCCACTTCAACTAAGTTATATTTCATAAATAGGCTAAAATAATCCAATACTAGTTTTAGAGCTTCACTTCCATAACCATTAGACTGGTAGTCCCTATGAATGAAAAATTCTTGTATATCATAAACTGCTGGCTCTTCATCTATGGACCTTAGCATTACTAAGCCAAGTAACTTTGATCCATATATACCAAAAGCTCTGGCTTCATGCCTCCTATATAGGTAGGTCCTAGCCAAAATTCTCATTGGATTGGCAACGTATTGTCCATCTTTAAAAGCAAGGTCTAATTTCTCTATGGAATCTAAATGACTCTCATCTAAGTCTATCAGGCAAAGTTTATCATTAGCCCTTACAAGGCTTACCAAACCATAGTTATCTAAACCTGCAAATCCAAACCCACAATTCATCCAAAATTTCATATTTGACCTATTGGAAACATTCAAAGCAAAGTATTTAGACCCATTTTCCACTTCCATAAGCCTAAGCAGTTCAAAATAATGCTGGCCTAATCTTTCATTTCTATAGGCCTCTAATATACAATAGTCTATTATAAAACACTTGCCATCTTCTGAAAGATAACTACAGTAGGATACAAAACCTACTATTTCATCCTTCCTTATAAAAAATCCGAACTTCAAACTATCCACGCTTCTCTTGGAAAGGTCAAGTAGATGACTCTTCTAGTCATCAGACAACAAATATTCCCTATCTCCTTGGTCCAAGGGAAGTCCTAAACTATCCTTAGGAAATATATCCCTATGTAGGTAGCCATCCCTTAAATCCCAAAATATTTCCATATCTTCTTCCGAACTAATTATCTTAATATAAGTATCCTTATTCATCTTCTAACTCCATTTTTTAGAGGTTATTTTAAACTGCCACCTCTTTTAGCATCTTCTATAAAATTATTTGTCCTATTGATAAAAACCACTCCTTTCATTTACTACATTTTAATTATAACCTAAAATAAAAAAATAAATCTATTATAATAGATTTATTTTTTATAAATTCAAACTCAAGCATCCATTCTATTTACCAACCAATCTTTCCCTTCTATTAACCTTGTCACCATCATAGACGCCACTGTATCCCCTGTTACATTTATCATAGTTGCTGGAGGATCTACTAAATATCCAATAGTTGCTATAATAGGAAAGGCCTCCATGGGGAATCCATATAGGTTGACAATGAGCATTTCACCAATTAATCCCCCGCCTGGAACTCCTGACATTACAACACCTGATAAAATAGCTATCAGTATTGCTGTAATATATGTCTCTATACCAGTAAAAGGTTTGTTAAATATTCCAAATAAAAATGCTATTTTTAATATTGCCGATAGGCAAGACCCATCCATATGGGCTGTTGCACCTATAGGCAAAACTATATCTGATACATCTTTAGGCACATAAAGTCTTTCTGTCGCTTCCATATTGACAGGTAGACTGGCTATACTACTTTGAGTCGCCAGTGAAGTTAAAGCAACTGGAAATATGTTTTTAAAGTACAAGTTGACCCCTAATTTCCCACCAGCAAAATATGAATACACATAAAATGCTATAAAAAAATACAAGATACATACTGGATAATATACAAGCATAGCCCTTGCATAAGCCCCTAACAATTCTGGTCCAAAGTCTCCTATTAAAGCTGCAAAATAGGCTCCTAAACCTATTGGGGCATAATACATAAGTATTGATACCATCTTTAAAAATACTTCTGATAAGGAACTTAAAAGGTCCCTAATGCCACTTCCCTTATCTCCTAATAAGCTTACACATATGCCAAAAAATATAGAAAATATTATCAAGGGCAACATATTTGACCTAGAAATTAAAAGTGGAAAATCATTTACAGTTATGGCTGCAACTATTTGGTCTCCCAAACTTAAAGAAGCCAATTCTTCAACTTGGTCTAGCTGGATTTCTACTCCCTTAGCTGGCGGGAAAACGCTAACTGTAAAGATCATTACAAGGGATGCTATCATACCTGTTACAAAAAATACCAAAAACATATTTCCTATTATTTTACCTAATCTCT